>JAEEKV010000198.1 GCA_016282595.1 Lachnospiraceae bacterium | reverse complement strand
TCCGCCAAAAGCAAATTCACCAGCCAATTCGCCCTTGGCATTCACGACACGGTAGCACGGGATATGTTCAGGATCAGGATTTTTATGCAGTGCATTTCCAACCGCCCTTGCCATCTTCCTGTCTCCGGCCATATCAGCTATCTGTCCATAGGTAGCCACTTTCCCATACGGAATTTGCTTAACCGCCTCATAGATACGTTTTGCAGGGCTATCTGAGATCAGGTCATAACTTTCTGCAATCATCAGCTTTACATCCTTTCATCTCATAAACCAGCTTTCCATGACTTAATATCTTAAAGAAAATTGATCATATTATTTATATTATCATAAAATGCATGGAACAAAACCATATCAATGTAACAGCTACAAGTATCCAGCCCATAATTGATGCCACAATGGCTAACTTTTTGCTTGCTAGTTCATTGTAAAACTGCTTCGGATTATCAGGATTGATCAAAACCTCCCTGGTGTCACCTATCCGGTACTCTTCATAATTCGTGAAAAAATTGTCGCAAAGAGTAATCTTCTGACCCGCATAATAGATTCATAAACAAGACAATCAGAATCCCAGTACATCATCTACAAGGATCACATGAATTCTACCCTCATGCTTGGAGTAACGTGTGATCAAAAACTGACAGCAAATGGTATCGGGAGATTTGCAGTTAAAGCACTTCCCGGTTTTGCTGCAGGGCGTGGTAAGGCCGAAACGCTGTGCATTAATGGGTGCTGCCACATTACGGGCACGCTTCATAGCTGCATCCACGTCTGCACAGATCTTGTTCATGCTGACAATAAAAAGCACCTTCTTGGGACCCTGTGCAATGGCGGAAACCCTGTTGGCATTGCCGTCAATATTTACCAAAACGCCGTCCTCAGTCATGGCGTTAACGCTGGATAAAAAGACATCTGCATCATAGGCAGCCAGCATAGCCGCACGCTTATCGGCTTCCTGATCCCTGTCGATAAAGTGGTAGTTCCCCTCTTTTAAAGCCTGTACAAGACCGATTTCATGGGCACTCATGGCGCCCCCCATGGTCACTGTGGATCCCTCCGGGATCTGGGACAGGGCAATCTGAAGAGCCTCTTCCTTGTCTTTTGCAAAGTATCCTGTCATATTCCGGGATGCAAGGCCTTTGATCACCTGCTCTGCCAACAGCGTGTTACGTTTTGTGATGTTTTCATTCATTTTTTTACCCCCTTTATGAGTACTGCCGAAGCACACTGGGTACTTCGGCAGTTTGTTTCAATAGAAAGCTCTGATTATCAGCTTTTTATGGATTAATGTACACCTACATAAACATATCTGTCAGGATCATAGGACTGGGTATAATTGCTGACCTTGTTGAAGCCATACTTAGCCATAATCGTAGCTACAGCATTATACTCAGCAGTGCCGGGAGTTCCGCCTACAACCTTAACCTTAACGGTTACACCTTCTCTGTCCTCCTGATAAGCAGATGTGAAGTCATATCCGGAAGCAGATTCAATCTTCAGATTTACGCCCTGGGTGATCTGATAAGCCTGAACTTCATTGATGATCTGCTGCACGGTAGGCTGTACCTTCTTATTAACCTTAAAGGTCTTTAAGGTCTTTACGGTATATCCGGTGGTCTTTTTCTTAGGATCGGTGGACCACTGTTCGAATCCTACATTTTCCATTCTGCTGTCAGCTTCCGTCTGATTACTATATGCATGATAATAATCCTGTGCGAAGACTCTCTGACATCTCTCCTGATAGGTCTCAGAAGGATAGCAGTAATAATTTGAAGTCATTCTAACGGGATCGCAAGGATAAGACCATGATTTCTTTTTGTTCTTATCGTTATAGCATACGATCTGATAATAATATTTGGTTCCGTTACCCTGCTCGATTTCATATGCAGTGGTATCTCCGTTTTCAACGGTAGCTACTAACTGATAAGTGCCGTTCTCAGTGGAAGAACGCTGAATGAAGTATCCCTTTGCTTTATCTACTTTCTTCCAGGAAAGTTTTACTACATTAGGCTTTTCACATACGCAGCCTTCTTTTACAAAATTGGTAGATGCAAGAACGGTAACTGCAGCTTTTGCCCACAGATCATAATCGGAATAGTAGCGTTTTCCTTTGATGGTCTTATATGCGCGTACTCTGTACCAATATTTGGTTCCGGGTGTTGCATCTCTATCGATAAGATTCTTTTTCTTCAGATTCTTGATCTTATTCTGTCCTTTAATCTTCTTGCCGCCGGCGATGACGGTTCCGACCTTCTTTTTCTTGGTGGAACGATATACCTCATAACCATCAGCACCCTTACTCTTAGACCATTTGATTTTTACAAAATCACCGCCATAAGTATTCAGGTAAGTGATCTCCGGTTTCTGCAGCTCAGGCTGAGCCAGAACGGCCGGGGACTCTTCACTGACATATTCATTGGTGCCATTCTTGATGAAGGCCTGAACCTTGAAATAATATTTCTTGGAAAGGCTTAAATCCTTACCGGATGCATCCTTACTGATCTTGATCATAGGCTCATCTTCAGTGGTGAGCACAGAAAAAGGTCCGTTGGGCTTTGTTGCAATCAAAATCTTGTAGCCGGATACGCCGCTGGCAGGTCTCCATGCCAGAGTGATTGTTCTGTAGTCCACAGGCTCAGAAGTAAGAATCCAATCCTTAGCTGCTCTGCTGGGCTGCAAAACAGGGGTTACGTCGGAATACTCACCATAGATTGTATCCGTTCCATCCTTAACAAAGGCTCTTACCCTGAACTTGTAGGAAGAAGCAATGTTCAACTGCTTCATATCTGCAGTAGCAAGTACATCCATGGAAGTAACATTTCCATCAAATGACCATAACTTCACAAATCCTGCGTCATTGGTATTGCTTTCAATCTCATAACCTGCTGCTCCGGATACCGCTCCCCAGGTAAGCTTAATGGTCTTTTCATCAGCTACGCTACCGGAAATGCTTGAAGGTCTTCCTACAGTGGGCTTGGGTGCCGGTGTTTCCCCACCGTTACCGCTGACAGTTTCAACCGCAATTTCCTCTTCCACTGCGGCGTCAACTGCTTCAGGCTCTGTCTGAGCAGCCGCAACAGGTGCGGCAACTTCAAACAATAAGCTTGCCGACAAAACGATTGCAGTTACAGTTTGTAAAACTCTTCGTTTCATACACTAATTCCTCCTGTTAAATTAATAACTTGTAGTTGAATTATACTCTCTTGCTATAACTTTTTCAATGCGTACCGTGCTTTTTGTAACATTAATTTAATCGATTGAGTAACCACGCAAATCCTTTTGCCGTTCTCACCTCCGTATCTTTGAAATGATTTCCCTCATTCCACTCCAAAATCGTATCCATTCCCTGCTCAGATAAAAGTGCATGCCCCTCTCTGATACGATCTCCAACGGTAGCCATCACCTGATTTTTCGTCTTCTCTTCCCGATCCCCCAGACTGAGATACACAGCTTCACCATGGGGTTGATTGTTTTTCATATACTCATAAAACCCGGGAAACCAGACAGAAGGCGATGCTGCCGCCACTGCTGCAAAGCGATCCGTTTGATAACTGCTCCATAATGCAAACAGTCCGGCCAGGGAATATCCGCCGATATAATAGGTCTTACTCTCATCCGCACATTGCACCAGAATCTTTTCCAGCAGCAAGGGTGCATGGCCGCCGAAACCCTCCTTACCGAATACAGGCGGTGCCTCCCAAGGGGAAAGATCTCTGTTCCAATCCTCTACACAGAATGCCATCATGCCAAACTCTGTCTTTGTCATGGACCGGATCTTTGTAATCTCATCCTCCATGGTCTTTAGCCCGTACTTTTCCACTGGCTGCACCAGGATCACGGATGCATCCATGTTTCCGAATCTTTCAACTATCACAGTTTTATCGTCCTATATCCTTTATCAAAGAATCCCGGCCCGAAAAACTGTAAGATGATTTTTTACAGGCTCTTTGCAAATTTCAGGATCGCAATAACCGCGACCAAAAAGGGGATGAGCCACATGATCGCAGTCATGATTTTGGTAAAAGTGGCCATTTTTCCGCTGTAGGTATTGGTCACAGGTACTTCCCCGGCAAGATCCATTTTTTCAAATTCCGCAAGGAGCTCTTTCTCTGA
>JAEEKV010000197.1 GCA_016282595.1 Lachnospiraceae bacterium | reverse complement strand
GTGGAGCAGATCGGTGACTATAAGAACGCGCTGATCACCTATTTCAGGGACAGCCAGACTGATATTTTGAAGGAACTGGAAAGCGGCGGCGTGCTGACGGATGAGATCAAGGCAGATATCCTTGAGGCAGCCGGAGACTTTGCAAAGGAATCAGAGCAAACCGCAGAGCAGGACTCTGAAGCAGAAGAACCTGCAGACAGTGTAGAGACAGTTGCAGATGCAGAATCCTCTGAGAAGGCATCTGAGTAACTAGGAGAGCAGCAAATTGGCCGGTGCGAAAGAGATTCAAAACCGCATAAAGAGTATTCAGGATACCATGAAGATCACCAAGGCCATGTACCTGATGTCCTCCATGAAGCTTCGAAAGGCAAAGGAAAAGCTCAAGGACACGGAGCCCTACTTCTTTGCGCTGGAGGAGGAGATCACCGATATCCTTTTGCATTTTCCCTCCATTCAGGATGTGTTTTTCGATAACCGGAGCGAGGATCAAAAGGAGATGGTAAAGCGCAGGGCCTATATCGTTATGACAGGCGATAAGGGTATGGCAGGTGCCTTTAACCACAATGTCCTCAAAGAGGCCCAGCAGATGATCGGCGGTGCTCCCGGGACAGAGACGGAGGATAAGGAGCATCCCTTCAGGCTGTTTGTGGTAGGGGAGCTGGGAAGAGCCCATTTCAGGGCCCAAAAGTATCCTCTGGAACCGGATTTTTATTATTCCGCCAACAATCCCACCATGCACCGTGCCAGACAGATCACGGAGCGTATCGTGGAGCTGTATAAGGATGAGGAGCTGGATGAGGTCTATCTCATCTACACCCGTATGGTCAACAGTATGAAGGAAGAGGTGCAGATGACAAGGCTTCTGCCCCTGAAGACCAACGAATTCGTCAGACAGGAGATCCGGGAAAAGATCGATAAGGGAGAATTGAATCCCCAGGTCATGGATGAAAGCGATGACTGGTATCTGTTCTATCCCACCCCGAGAGCCATCCTGGAAACTTTGGTTCGCAACTATCTGACGGGGTCCATTTACGGGGCCATGGTGGAGTCTTTTGCCAGCGAGGAAAATGCCCGCATGATGGCAATGCAATCCGCCACGGATAACGCAAATAAAATGCTTGCCGAGCTGTCCATTGATTACAACAGGGTGCGTCAGGCAGCCATCACCCAGGAGATCACCGAGGTGATCAGCGGCGCCAAGGCCCTGAAAAAGAAAAAGCAGGCGATGCAGAATAAGCAATAAGAAAGGCTGAGAAATGGCAGAAATAAAAGGAAAGATCGTACAGGTTTCCGGACCGGTAGTGGATGTGGAATTTGAAAACGGACGTCTTCCGGCCATCCTGGATGCATTGGAATGTACCTACAGGCAGAAACGCCTGGTTATGGAGGTGGCACAGCATATCGGCGGTAACGTGGTACGCTGTATCATGCTCGGTCCCTCGGAGGGCCTGCACCGGGATATGGAGGTGCTTGCCACCGGAGGCGGCATCAGTGTACCAGTGGGAGAAAAGACCCTGGGCAGACTCTTTAATGTACTGGGAGAAACCCTGGACGGAGGAGAGGAGCTGACGGAGGAAAACCACTGGTGCATTCACAGACAGCCCCCCACCTTTGAGGATCAGAGCCCCGTTGCCAGAATGCTGGAAACAGGCATCAAGGTCATTGACCTTTTGGCACCCTATTCCAAGGGCGGAAAGATCGGACTTTTCGGTGGTGCCGGCGTAGGCAAAACCGTGCTGATCCAGGAGCTCATCAATAATGTGGCAACCCAGTCCGGCGGTTATTCCATTTTCACCGGAGTCGGTGAGCGTTCCCGTGAAGGAAACGATCTTTGGAATGAAATGAAGGAGTCCGGAGTACTGGCAAAAACTGCTCTGGTATTCGGACAGATGAACGAGCCCCCGGGAGCCAGAATGCGTGTGGCAGAAACCGGCCTTACCATGGCAGAGTATTTTAGGGATGTGCAAAATCAGGACGTGCTCCTTTTCATCGATAACATCTTCCGTTATGTACAGGCAGGCTCCGAGGTATCGGCCCTTCTGGGACGGATGCCTTCCGCAGTAGGATATCAGCCTACCCTGGCAAGTGACCTGGGTCTGTTGCAGGAGCGTATCACCTCCACCAAGGATGGTTCCGTTACCTCCGTACAGGCGGTTTATGTACCTGCCGATGACCTGACGGATCCGGCTCCGGCCACCACCTTCTCCCATCTGGACGCTACCACCGTGCTTTCCAGAAAGATCGTGGAGCAGGGTATTTATCCGGCGGTAGATCCCCTGGAATCTTCCTCCAGAATCCTTGAACCCGAGGTAGTTGGAGAGGAGCATTACCGGGTAGCCAGAGGAGTACAGGAAGCCCTGCAGAAATACAAAGAGCTGCAGGATATCATCGCCATTTTGGGTATGGAGGAGCTTTCCGAGTCCGATAAGCAGACCGTTTACAGGGCCAGAAAGATCCAGAGATTTTTATCCCAGCCCTTCCATGTGGCAGAGAACTTTACAGGCGTAAAGGGCGTATTCGTGCCCATCCGGGAAACCGTTCGGGGCTTTGCGGCCATTCTGGACGGGGAGATGGATTCCTATCCCGAGGCAGCCTTCTTTAACGTGGGCACCATCGAGGATGTCATTGAGAAAGCAAAGACCTTATAAAGCAGACAAGAAGGAACAGCTATGAAAAGTTTCCACCTGCGGATCCTGGCCTGCAACCGCGTATTTTATGACGGCGAAAGCACCATGCTCATCTTTCCCTCCTTTGACGGGGAAATGGCCATTATGGCCGACCATGAGCAAATGAGCTCCGCCATTGAAGTGGGCGAGATCCGGTTTAAAACAGAAGACGGAACCTGGCAGAAGGCGATCGTATCCGATGGCCTTTTGAAGGTGGAAAAAAGCTGCGTTACCATGCTGGTCTATGCGGCGGAAAAACCCGAAGAGATCGATGCCTTCCGGGCAGAAGAGGAATTTGAAAAAGCCAGGGAACAGCTTTCTCAGAAGCAGAGCATTGTGGAGTATCAGATCTCCAGAGCCAATATGGCCCATGCCATGGCAAGACTCCGTGGGGCAAAGAGCTCCATCAATATCTAAATTGCAGTTGGTAAAAAGAAATGATGTATTTAGGAATTATCATATTATGGATTATCTTAAACGGCCGGCTGGACGGTGAGATCCTTATCTTCGGGATTTTGCTGAGTGTGGTCGTTTCCTTATTTGCGCAAAAAGTCATCGGCTACACGGCGGAAAAGGATGAGAGGATCCGAAAAAACCTGGGGGTCTTTTTGCTCTATATTCCCCTGCTTTTGTGGGAGATCCTAAAGGCTTCCCTGTCTGTAGCAGCTCTTTCCCTCAGCAAAAGAAAGCCGGATCCCGTCATCGTGGAGTTTCACTCGGGCTTTGAATCGGATCTGGAAAACGTGCTGCTGGCAAACTCCATCACCCTGACCCCCGGTACCATTACCCTGTTTCAGGAGGGGGATCATTTTGTGGTGCATTGCCTGAGGAAAGAATACGGCGAAGGGCTTGAGGACAGCTCCTTTGTGAAGCTGATCCGGAGGATGAAATAAGTAAGGCGGGAAAGATCGTAACTGATAAGGAATGAAAGAATGAGTGTCGAGAATGCATATTTGTATTTATATATGGCAGTTCTGATCTGGTTTGCCCTGCTGATCACGGTAGGGCTGATCCGGGCCATCATCGGTCCCAGGATCACAGACCGGGTTTTGTCCATCAATATGATCTCCACCATGGTGATCAGCTGTATCGCCATTTTGTCGGTGCAGCTTGCGGAAAGCTATCTGGTGGATGTGGCGCTGATCTATGCCATGATCAGCTTTGTTTCAGTATTGATCCTGATCTCCATTTATCTGCCGGGCAGAACTCTGCGCTCCAAGGAGCTTTCGGATGGAGAAGAGGAAAGTATCAGCAAAGTGGTTTCTGACGGGACAGAGAGATCAGGCAAAAAGAGCAAGGGCGCCGGGAAGCAGAAAAAAGCGAAGAAACGCAAACAGAAGGGATAAGTCATGGGGGAGTGGATCAGATTTTTCATAACGGCAGCGCTGATGCTGTGCGGAATGATCTTTTTTACATCGGCAGTGGTAGGTGCCAATCGGTTCGGACATGCCATGAACCGCCTGCATGCAGCGGGCATCGGTGATACGGCAGGACTGTTAACCATCCTGCTGGCTCTTTTTGTGGCAGCAGGCGTTCATTTTGATACCGTAAAGCTGGCAGGCATTGGATTTTTCATGTGCTTTACCTCTCCGGTATCCTCTCATTTCCTCTGCCAGATCGAGTACTATACGAATCCTTCTTTGTATAAATTCACCGAGAGGGGATTCGGGGCGGCAAAAGCCGGCAAGACTGCAGCTTTGAGCGAAGCCGAAAAACAGGATGAAACCAAAGAGCAGATAAGCGAAGCAAAGGAAAGCTAGGAAGGAATAAGATGGGAATTACGGAGATTTTCAGGATCATACTGTTGATCCTTTTGATCGGATGCGCAGTGGCGGTGAATCTGACGAAGAATCTGATGAGTGCCGTCATCATATTTATGTCTTACAGCTCCATTATGTGTATTCTCTGGATCCTGATGCAGTCACCGGATCTGGCCATTACGGAGGCCGCGGTGGGTGCCGGTATCAGCGGGACTTTGTTTTTGATGACTCTGAAAAAGCTCCGGGCTGAGGACGGCGGAGACAGGGAGCCGAAGAAGAAAAAGAAAATGCAGGGCAGAAAAGGATGAAAAACAAAAAGAAATTATTTGACAGTTTATACAATCTGGTAGCGGTGATCTGCTGCATTTTGCTCATCGGTGTGCTGCTTTACACGGTGGCTACCCTGACCTACTACGGTCAGGAAAATCCCAGAGCAGTTGAGGTGATGGAGCGCTACGTGGAAAAGGGCGTGGAGGAAACAGGTGCCGTTAATATTGTGGCGGGTATGATCCTGGACTATCGTGCCTTTGATACCCTGGGAGAATCTCATGTACTGTTTACTGCCCTGATCTGCGTCCTGATCCTTTTGGGCAAGGATGAAAAGAACATGAGGAAGGAGTTTGACAGCTACTACACCGTGGAGTACGAAAGCTACCACAAGCTGGCGGGAGACTCCATCTTAAGACTGGTGGGCTACCTGCTTTTGCCCTGTCTGTTTTTGTTTGGGATCTATATTCTCTTAAACGGACAGCTTTCCCCCGGCGGCGGCTTTTCCGGGGGTGCCATTATGGGTGCGGCCCTCATCATCTTTGCCGCAGGCTTCGGATTTGAAACAGTGGATAAGGTGTTTACGGAAAAACTTTTAAAGACCGTGACCTTCGTTGCCCTGACCTTTTACAGTTTTGCCAAGGGCTATGTGTTCTTTACAGGTGCCAACGGCATCGAGAACCACATTCCCAAGGGTATCCCGGGGATGATCCTTTCCGGCGGGCTGATCCTGCCTTTGGATATTGCGGTGGGCTTTGTGGTAGCCTGCACCATGTTCGGATTTTACAGTTTGTTCAGAAGAGGGAGTATCGGATATGATCACAAGTTTATGGATCAATAATGAGGAAGCGGTGGCCGTGATTTTGTTCGGCATCGGCTTTACCATGCTTCTGTTTCAGAAAAATCTCTTAAAAAAGCTTATCGGTATGAACATCATGGATACGGGAACCTTTCTGTTTCTGGCTTCCATGGGCTATATCGAGGGCAGAAAAGCCCCCATCATCGAAGGAGGCGTAACGGATGTTTCGGCTTATATCAACCCGGTTCCCGCAGGATTGGTGCTGACGGGTATCGTGGTTTCCGTATCGGTGACGGCCATTATGTTGTCGCTATCGGTACGACTTTATAAACGGTATCATACCTTAAACATTGACGAGATGTATGAGTTATCCAGACACGCGGCGGAGGACAGATAGTTGGAGTTTGTGAAAAATTTTCCGCTCTTTACCATAGTGCTGAGCCTCTTTTCCGGAGTGCTCTGCTACATGCTAAAGCCACAGGCGGCAAAAGTTTATACGCTGATCTTTGAAGGGGTCCTGATCCTGATGGTAAGTGCAGTGCTTTACCTGGTCATCACCACGGGGCAGCCCTTTACCTATGTCATGGGTGAGTTTCCGGCTCCCTGGGGAAATGAGATCCGCGCCGGGATCCTGGAAGCCATGATGGCACTGCTGTTTTTGATCGTGGAGATCTGCAGCATCAGCGCGGGGCACAGATTTTTGGTGACGGATATGGATGAGAGTAAGAGAAACCTTTACTTTACCCTCGTCAATCTCATGACCGCAGCCCTTATGGCCCTGGTATGGACCAACGATCTGTTTACGGGCTATGTCTTTTTGGAGATTCTGACCCTTACCAGCTGCGGTGTTTTGATCGTCCGGGAGATCGGACGTACCACCCTGGCGGCGGTGCGGTATATGATCTTAAACCTATTGGGCTCCGGTCTGTTTCTTTTGGGCGTGGTGCTGCTTTACGATCTGACGGGACATCTTTTGATGGTGCCCATGCAGCAAACCCTGGCAGAGATGGTAAAGGATCCTGCCGTGTTACCGGTACTGGGCATTGCAGTGGGAATCTTAACCATCGGCCTTTCCATTAAGAGCGGCCTGTTTCCCTTCCATTTCTGGATGCCGGATACCTACGGCTGGGCCAGTCCCACCTCGGCGGCGCTGTTGTCCTCCCTGGTGTCCAAGGCCTATATCTTTTTGCTGTTTAAGACCTATTACCGGGCCATCGGCATAGACGTGATCCAGCAGCTTCCCATTCGAAACGTGCTGTTGGTGCTGGGCATCTGCGGCATCATCGTGGGCTCCTTGCAGGCCATCCACACCAATAACCTAAATCACATGGTGGCCTATTCCTCGGCGGCCCAGATCGGTTATATCTACATGGGCATCGGCCTGGGAACCATGGCAGGCTATACGGCAGCCATGTTCCATATCATGGCTCACGCCATTACCAAGTCTCTTCTGTTTGTCACAACCCCCCGTTTGGCGGAGGTGTCCGGCGGAACCCTGAAGTTCCAGGATCTGCAGGGGGCAGGCCTTAAGACCAAGGTGGCGGGTATGTATTTTACCCTGGGAGCCTTTTCCATGATCGGTATCCCCATCTTTGCGGGATTTTCCTCCAAGCTCTTATTCGCCCTGGCGGCGGTGGAGCAGGGAAGCAGTAAAAAGATTGTTTTAGTCATGCTGGCACTGGCAGTCAGTTCCATGCTGAATGCTCTGTATTTTGTGATGACACTGATCCGGATCTATACGCCGGAGGGTAAGATGACAAAGGATGATCTCATGCACCATCATCTTAACTATCATCTTCCCATGATCTGCCTTATGGCAGCCAACCTTCTGTTGGGCCTTCGGTGTGATCTGGTGGTGTCCCTCATAGAGCGGGGACTGGAAATGTTCGGCTGACAAATTTGTAACCATAAGAGGTAACGGAATGCTTTACCTGATTACGATCCTCTTTCCAATCATCAGCGGTATTACGGTGAGTGTGGCGCTGAATGATGATAAGGAAAGGGATGCAGAGAAAAAACGAATCCTGATGCAAAAACGAAATCGGTTGTATGGGCCCATTATGCTCATAACGGACCTTCTGGCGGTGCTTTTGATGAGAACTGCCACCGGAGGACCGTCTGTTTTGCTGGTGGAAAATGCGGGGATCTCCTTTGGGCTGGATGCCTTCGGAAAGCTGATGATGACGGTGATCCTGGTGCTTTACACCATGGTGTGTTTTTACAGCTTTGTCTATATGGACAGGGAGGAGCGGCAGGAATACTTCTTCGCATTTTTCTTCCTTTCTCTGGGAGCCCTTCTGGCAGTCTGCATGGCAAATACTCTTATTACCATGTACTGCTTCTTTGAGCTGGCAACCCTTTCCTCCATGCCCATGGTACTGCATGAGAGAAACAGGGAATCCGTGGCAGCGGGTAAGAAATACCTGTTTTACTCCGTTGCGGGAGCCATTCTGGGACTGGGAGCCATTTTATTTGTCTATTCCGTCTCCCATGGAGATGTGACCTTTACACTAGGAGGCTTTTTGGAGGCTGCGGATCTGGAAGGGAAAAGAGGGATCTTTCTGGCAGCAGTCTTTCTGGGGATCATGGGCTTTGGTGTCAAAGCCGGAATCTACCCCATGCACGGCTGGCTTCCGGAGGCTCATCCCATTGCACCTGCCCCGGCTTCCGCACTTATGAGCGGTGTTATTGCCAAGGCAGGTATTATTGCCATCGTCAGACTTGTATATTACTGCGTGGGACCGGAGCTGTTGCGGGACACCTGGGTACAGAGGGCCTGGATGATCCTTGCCATGATCACCATTTTGTTGGGCTCCTCCATGGCATTCTTTGAACCGGTTTTGAAAAAACGACTGGCCTATTCCACCGTCAGTCAGATCGCCTATATTTTACTGGGCCTGTCCTGCCTGTCTCCTCAGGGACTGGGTGGAGGACTTTTGCAGCTGATCTCACATGCGGCGTCTAAGGGATGCCTTTTCCTGTGTGCGGGAGCCATTATCTATCTGACCTCCAAGCACGAGGTAAAGGAGCTTTCCGGCATCGGCAAAGCACTGCCCCTTACTATGGCCTGCTTTATGGCAGCGGCCCTTTCCCTGGTGGGAATTCCCCCCATGGGAGGCTTTGTAGCGAAATGGAACTTAGGCTTTGCTGCTCTGTCATCCCAACAGGGAGCCTTTCGGTATCTGCCCGTTGTGGTGCTGCTTTGCTCCGCCATGCTGACTGCAGGGTATCTTTTCCCGGTGGTGATCCGTGGCTTTATCTGCCCGAAGAGCGAGCAGGAGAAGGGCAAAGGGAAAAAAGAGGAAGAGATCTCGCGGATCAAAGAACCCTTTTTGTTCATCTTTCCCATGGTGGTGCTATGCTCCGTGGCACTGATGGCAGGCCTCTTTGGTGAGCGATTGCTTTCATTTTTTACATTCTGAAAAGTTCAGCGGTATGAGCCGCTTTGATACCTGCAGCGAGCTTGCTGCATGGAAGGGAGAAAAGATTGAGCCCCGTATTTTTATTGTTACCCATCTTCATACCGATCCTTGGGGGATTTTTGCTGATCCCCTTAAAGTTTAAGTCGGATCTTGCCAGAAACCTCTACTCCGAGGCAGTGGTGGTGCTGACAAGTATCTTTGTGTGGATCGCCATGTTCGGTGTCAGCCGTACTTCCGTAGAGCTGTACAGCTTTTCCAGCGGCTTTTCCATCGACCTTCGGCTGGACGGCGCAGGGATGCTCTTTTCCGGCATGGTCTCCTTGATGTGGCCCATGGTTATGCTCTATGCCTTTGACTATATGGCCCATACCAAGAGAAAGAATATGTTCTTTGCCTTCTATGTCATGACCTACGGCATTACCCTGGGAATCGCCTATGCATCCAACATGACTACCATGTACACCTTCTTTGAGATGCTGACTTTGGTAACCATTCCCCTGGTATCCTACTATGAAAGCAGGGAATCCCGGTATGCGGGACGAAAGTATGCAGCCTTTTGTATCGGCGGCGCATCCCTTGGATTTTTCGCCGTGGTAATGTCCACGGTCTATGGACAGGCAGGGAATTTTATTTACGGCGGTTCCATTCTGGAGGGCTATGATCCGGGAATGATGCAGCTGGCCTTTTTGTTCGGCTTCTTTGGCTTCGGTGTCAAGGCAGCCGTGTTCCCCCTGTATGACTGGCTTCCCACTGCTTCGGTGGCACCCACGCCGGTTACGGCACTGCTTCATGCGGTGGCGGTGGTAAACAGCGGTGTCTTTGCCATTATGAGACTGACCTATTTTACCTTCGGAATGGATTTTTTAAAGGGGACAACGGCAGCAAATGTGGCCCTGGCCGTCAGCATCTTTACCCTGCTGTTTGCAGCCTGGATGGCAGTGGGAGAGGGGCACTTTAAAAGACGGCTTGCCTATTCCACCGTCAGCAACCTATCCTACATGCTCATGGGTCTCATGCTCATCAGCCCCGCAGGTCTGGAGGCAGGGCTTTTGCATATGCTTTTCCACGGCATCATCAAGATGTCCTTATTCCTCTGTGCCGGAGCCTTTATGCATAAGACGGAAAAATCCTATGTCAAGGAAGTCAACGGAGTAGGAAAAAAGATGCCCGTAACCTTTGCCTTTTATACCCTGGGAGCCTTGTCCCTGGTGGGAATTCCTCTGTTTTGCGGTTTTGTTTCCAAGTGGAAGCTGCTTAAGGCAGGATTGTCTGCAGGAGGGCATCTGGGATATGCCTCTGTCTTTGCACTGTTGGCATCCGCCTTTTTGTGTGCGGTTTATCTTCTGACTGTAAGCCTTCGGGCCTTCTTCCCGCCGAAAGAGGAAAATCTTTATGAGGCCGGAGGGAAAAAACTGGAGGCAGGGCCTCTTATGCTGATCCCCATTACGGTATTCGGGATCTTCAACATTGTACTGGGAATTTGTCCGGGTCCCATTGTGGCGTTTGTGGAAAAGATCGCTCAGGGGATCCTGTAAGATAGAAAGAAAGGTTTGGAGGATCATTGATGTATATGATCGCAGGTTTGGTATTCATTCCGTTTCTGTGCGCAGCCATAGCAGCGGGAATGGCAAAAAAACAGGACAGGCTTTTGGAAGTCTTTGCCATAGCTGTATCGGCAGTTGAGTTTGCCCTGGCTTTGGCAGGGGCCCTTCATGTGACTACCTGGGAGGTCTTTGCATTCTCTTTGCCCCTTACATTTACGGAGGGAGGCTTTCATGGATGGATGAGTGTGCTGGCTGCCTTTTTATGGCTTATGACATCCATCTTTTCCGTAGCCTACTTTGCCCATGAAAGAGAGCATCTGGGGCGTTATTGGTTCTTTGTGCTTGCAAGTCTGGGAGCCACCCAGGGAGTGATGCTGTCGGCGGATTTCATGACGGCCTTCATCTTTTTTGAGATCGTATCCTTTACCTCCTTTGTGTGGGTAATCCACGAGGAGACAAAGGAAGCAGTCCGGGCAGGCTTTACCTATCTCTTCATTGCCGTATTCGGAGGTATGATACTCTTTATGGGTCTTGCCCTTTTGTATCATGAAACGGGAACCCTGCGCTTTGATCTGTTGCCTGCGGCCATAGCGGTATCTCCCAACAAAACAAAACTGTTTGCAGCAGGGATTTGCATTCTCTTTGGCTTCGGCGCCAAAGCGGGTATGTTCCCCCTTCATATGTGGCTGCCTATGGCCCATCCCGTGGCACCTTCTCCGGCATCGGCATTGTTATCCGGTATCCTGACAAAGGTAGGAGTTTACGGAATCCTCATGAACGCCATCTATGTTATGAGATCGGAGGAATCCTTCGGATATCTGGTGCTGACCCTGGGACTTATCACCATGGTGCTGGGTGCCCTTAAGGCAATCCTATCCAAAAATCTGAAGCGGACCCTGGCCTGTTCTTCCATGTCTCAGATCGGTTTTATTCTCACAGGTGTTGCCATGTTCGTGGTCTTTTCGGCAAAGGGGCATGAGGAAGGAGCCCATGCAGCTCTTTGCGGAACCATGCTCCATATCACCAACCACGCCCTTATTAAGTTGACCTTATTCTGTGCCTCCGGCGTGGTACTTCGAAGCGCGGAAACCCTTTTGCTCGAGAAGCTGCGGGGTTGGGGCAGAAAAAAGAACCTGATCAAAGCCGTCTTTGCCTTCGGGGCCCTGGGTATCAGCGGACTGCCGCTGTTTAACGGCTATCTGAGTAAGACCCTGCTTCATGAAGCCATTGCGGAAGCGGCTCACCTGCAAAGCGGAAACCTTGCTTTGTTTTTGCATGTGGCGGAATGGATATTCCTTATCAGCTCCGGTTTGACCTTTGCCTATATGCTGAAGCTCTTTTTCACCATCTTTGTGGAGAAAAATGAGGAGGAGAAGGTGCAGGAAAAATACGATGAAGACAAGGTGGGCATGCAGCCCATAGCGGCCTGTATGCTTTCGGTATCCGCACTTTTGATGCCCCTTTTGGGACAACCGCCTCTTTCCTGCAGCATCGCTAAATATGCCTCAGGACAGAGTCTGGAATTCGGTTATGCAAAAGCCTTTTCTTTGGAGGCATTAAAGGGAGGTTTCATCTGTCTTTGCATCGGCGCTGCGGTGTATCTTCTGGCAGTCAGAAGAAACAGCCCGCTGCAGAAGCTTTTGAAAACCGGGGCAAAAAAAGAAGGCACAGCTGCAAAAAGCAGTGGCCTTGCTATAGGCAGCGCTCTTCTTGGCGCTGTCAAGGCGATCCTTTCCATCATCGATTACGGAATGGATGCACCCATTGATCTGTGTAAGATGTTTCTGTCTAAAGAGCAGGATAAAAAGGAGCGTCATACTCCGGTTTACGGTCTGATCCAATCGGCTCTTACGGGAAGCCGGTATGAGACCCATACCATCACCGGAAGCTTTTCCTTTGCGCTGATGATGACCTGCTTCGGAATTCTCATTATTTTGTTTGTGCTGCTGATAAAGCTGTTCTGATAGGTTATTCGGAGTCGGTGGTTTCTTCTGTATCCTCGTGCTCCATCTCGTCTTCGTCGCTTAAGGCAACCGTAAAGATAAACTCGGTACCAACCCCTTCGGTACTGATCACATTGATATTTTCGTCATGGGAGCGGATGATCTCTTTCACTATGGAAAGACCAAGTCCGGTCCCTTTCTTATCCTTTCCTCTGGACAGATCGGATTTGTAGAACCGATCGAAGATAAGGGACAGGCTTTCCTTGGGAATGCCGATGCCGCTGTCCTTAACGGAAACCAGGAGTTTGTTCTTTTTCATGGTGGTTTCGATCTTGATGGTGGAATCCTGGTGAGAGAATTTCACGGCGTTGTCCATGAGGTTGTAGAGCACCTGCTGGAGCTTTTCCTTATCGCCGTTGACAAACATTTCTTCCCCCGTCAGGATGAGATCAATGTCGATGCCCTTTTTGATGCAGATGCCTTCGAAGGTAGCCAGGGTATCCCGGATCATCACATTGATATCAAAGTCCGTGCGATTTAAGGACATGCCCTTGGTATTTAAGTTATTCAGCTGCAATAAAGAGTTTGTGAGCTTGGTGAGTCGGTCTGTCTCATTGAGTACGATCTGCAGATACTTTTCATGCATCTCAGGAGGAATGGTACCGTCCAGCATAGCCTCCAGGTATCCGTGAATGGAGGTCAGGGGAGAGCGGAAGTCGTGGGATACGTTGGCTACGAATTTTTTCTGCACATCCTCAGACTGGGCGATCTCGGAAGCCATATAGCCCAGGGTTCCCGCCAGATACCCCAGCTCGTCATAGGAATCCACAGTAAACTCATAGTGCATATTTCCCTCGGCGTATTGCTCCGTGGCGTAAATGATGCTGCGAAGGGGTCTGTAAAACACCTCCGTAAAGAACAGCAGGATGATCAGAGACAAAAGAAAGATCAATCCGGCGGTGATATAAACAATAGTCAGGTAACCGTTACTCTTTGCAGATACGGCAGAGAGGGGCTTTAGCATGACCACGTACCCCTGGATCTTATATCCGGAGGTAATGGGAGAAAAGACGATGAGCTGCGGTTCTGCAAAACGGCCGAAAAAGTCGCCGATGGTATAGTAGGTGTTTTCCGTGATCTGCGGGGTGAAATCCTCGATGATCTGCGGGTTAGACAGATCGGACATGCCTTCGTTGGTCAGAAGCACGGTACCGGAAGGGTTGACGATCCAGATGGAAGCCGACAGGTAGGCCGACAGGGAGGAAAGCTGAGAGTAAACGGACTCGATGGTGCTTTCACTCTGGTACAGAGAGGCCGCATAGCTTCGGGAAATGGTGGATGCTTCGGCGTACAGGCCGGCGGCCTCATCACGCATGGAACGCTCCCGGATCAGAAGCTCGGCAAAGGTTGCCACCACCAGAAAACTGAAAACGCCGAAGATGACATATGCAAGTAAGAATTTCAGAAGGATTCGTTTTTTCAACTGAGTACCTCAAATTTATATCCGATGCCCCATACGGTGGAAAGGCGCCATGCGGGATTGTCGCTGATCTTTTCCCTAAGACGTTTGATGTGGACATCAACGGTACGGGTATCACCGATGTATTCATAACCCCAGATCTGATCCAGCAGCTGCTCTCTGGTAAAAACCTGGTTGGGAGAGGAGGCCAAAAAGTATAAAAGCTCCAGCTCCTTGGGAGGCATATCCACCGTATGGCCTTTGTAAATAACGGCGTAATTGGTCAGGTTGATCTCCAGATCCGGGAGGGTCACCTTCTTGGTATTATCGACAGTCTCAACTGCCTGAGCCGCAGGCTTGTAGCGGCGAAGCACTGCCTTCACCCGGGCAACCAGCTCCTTGGAGTCGAAGGGCTTTTCCATGTAGTCATCAGCTCCAAGCTCCAGGCCCAGTACCTTATCAAAAACCTCGCCCTTTGCGGAGAGCATGATAATGGGAGTGGAGAGATCCTTGCGGATCTGCCTGCAGACCTCGTACCCGTCAATGCCGGGGAGCATCAGATCCAAAAGGATCAGATTCGGCTGAAAGCTTTTGACATAGGAAATGGCCGTTTCGCCGTCGGGAGCGATCTGGGTTTCAAAGCATTCCTTTGTCAGATATAAGGAGATCAGCTCTGCAATATTTTCATCATCATCTACGATCAGGATTTTTTGTTTGGTTGCCATATCAGGTCCTCTTCCTTTGTTTGAAATTCAGTTATCAACAGCATTGTATCATATCATTTTGCATAGAGAAAACAAAAGTTAGCGGAAGGTAACAATGGTTACCCCGGCGTCCCCTTCTCCGAAATCTCCAAGGCGATAGTCCTTTACGTGCTTTTGCCGCTTTAAGTACTGGTGTACGGCTGACCGAAGGGCTCCGGTGCCTTTGCCGTGAACCACCCGGACCATGGGAATGTGGGCCATGTAGGCATCGTCAAGATACTTATCCAAAGCGGTGATGGCCTCATCCACGGTTTTTCCCAAAAGGTTGATCTCGGTGCTCACATTGCGGGACTTGCTCATGGTGATCTTGCCGTAGCTGGAGTGGGAGATTCCCGGTCCCGTAATGGTATCCTCCTCGATCATAATGATATCGTCGATCTGTGCCTTGGTACGGATGATGCCACACTGCACAAAGAGATTACCCTTGGCATCCGGCAGAGTAACTACACTTCCCTTCAGGTTCATGGAAAGAATCTTTACCGTATCTCCAAGACGAAGTTTTTTGGGAGACACCTTTTGGGTGGGCCTCTTGGCTACGGTATTCTTCAGGGACAGCTTTTCATTTTTATCCTGGATCTTTTCCCGGATCTTAGCACGCTTTTCCTCCATATCCCGGATGGGGGTATTGCCGGAAAAGGCGTTGAAGGAGCGGATGGTCTCGTCCGCCACATCCTTGGCTTCCTGTAGAATATCCCGGGCCTGTTCGTTGGCCTGAGCAAGTACCTTTTGCTTTTTATTTTCCAGCTCCTGCTCTCTGTTTTCCACATCCTTAAGACGCCTCTCCAGATCCGCGCTCTTTTCGGAAAAATCCAAAAGCTCTTTTTCCATGGTAAGACGCTTTTTCTCCAGATCCGCAAGAACGTCCTCAAAGTCCTCCTGCTCCTTGGAGATCTGGGCTTTGGCGTTTTGGATGATGGTTTCGGAAAGCCCCAGCTTCTGGGAAATGGCAAAGGCGTTGCTCTTTCCCGGGATCCCGATGAGAAGCCTGTAGGTGGGCTGAAGAGATTCCACATCAAATTCGCAGCAGGCGTTTACCACCTTGGGTGTGGAGAGGGCATAAAGCTTGATCTCACTGTAGTGGGTGGTTGCCATAGTCAGGGATTTTCTGGCCAAAAGGTGCTGCAGGATGGAGATTGCCAGGGCCGCTCCTTCGTCAGGATCGGTACCGCTGCAAAGCTCATCGAAAAGCACCAGGCTTTTGGCATCTGCCTGCTTTAGGATGGAGACGATATTCGTCATATGGGAGGAGAAGGTAGAGAG
>JAEEKV010000196.1 GCA_016282595.1 Lachnospiraceae bacterium | reverse complement strand
CTGCCCATGCGGCAAGCGGTATGTTCAGGGTATCCGGTAAGGTGGGCGTATGCGCCGTTACATCCGGCCCGGGGGCAACGAACCTGATCACCGGTATTGCCACGGCATTTGCGGACAGCATCCCCATGGTATGCATCACCGGACAGGTATCATCGGATCTTTTGGGAAGCGATGTGTTCCAGGAAGCGGATATCACAGGCGCAGTGGAAAGTTTTGTAAAATACAGCTATCTGGTGCGGGATGTGGATGATATTCCCCGCATCATGAAGGAAGCCTTTTATATTGCCAATTCCGGAAGAAGGGGACCGGTCCTGGTGGATGTTCCCATCGATATCCAGAATGCAACCGTTAAGAGTTTCAAATATCCTGAAAGTGTAAAACTGCGTACCTACAAACCCACGGTGAAGGGAAATATGGTGCAGATCAAAAAAGTGGCGGCAGAGCTTTTGAAGGCGGAAAAGCCTTTGATCGTAGCCGGCGGCGGCGTCCTGATCGGAAGAGCCAGAAAAGAACTTTTGAAGTTTGCACAGAAGTTCCATATTCCGGTAGTCACCACGATGATGGGAAAAGGCTCCATGCCTTCCGATGATGAACTGTTCTTTGGTATGATCGGCAATAACGGACATCCCTACGCCAATAGGGCCATGAGAGAGTGCGACCTTCTCTTGATGGTGGGTGCCAGAGTGGCAGACCGGTCTGTGAATCAGCCGGATATAACGGTCACCAATAAGGTGCTTGTCCATATCGATGTGGATCCTGCCGAGATCGGGAAAAACGTAGGTCCCCATATTCCGCTGGTAGGGGATTGCCGTTCCATCTTCAATGATCTGATGGAGGCAGAGGCCTGCGGTGATCACAAGGAGTGGATCAAAACCCTGAAGGGATGGAAAAAGGAAGGGACGACAAAGAAAAAGAGCTCTGCCAAGTTTATCGATCCCGTGAAGTTTATTGAAGAGCTTACCGAGAAGATGCCTCACAAGGCTATTTATGTGGCGGATGTGGGACAGAATCAGATCTGGTCCTGCCGCTATGCCAAGATCAAGGGCGGAGACTTCTTGACCAGCGGCGGTATGGGAACCATGGGTTATTCCATCCCGGCAGCCATGGGCGCCAAGTATGCACATATGGACAGGGAGGTCATCGCAGTCTGTGGCGACGGTTCCTTCCAGATGTCTATGATGGAGCTTGCAACCATGCGGCAGCACGGCCTGAAATCCAAGGTGATCGTTCTGAAAAACAACTATCTGGGAATGGTTCGTCAGTATCAGCATTTTTCTTATGATGACAGGTATTCCGTTGTGGATCTTTCCGGCAGTCCGGATCTGGAAAAGTTAGCAGCCGCTTACGAAATGCCGTTCTTCAGAGTACAGGATCCCAAGAAGATGTCAGAGCAGATAGATGTGTTCCTTGCGTCGGAGCAGGCATGTCTGATGGAGGTTGTGATCGATCCCATGGATCTGGTATAACTGCTGGCAACGGATATAAAAGAGATTGAAAAAGGAAAGGTATGCGTTATGAAAAAAATATATTCGGTATTGGTGGAGAACAGATCCGGTGTGCTTTGCAAGGTGGCCGGCCTCTTTTCCAGAAGATGCTTTAATATCGATTCCCTGGCAGTGGGAGAGACCGATGACAAGGATGTTTCCTGTATGACCATCGTATCCACAGGAAACCAGAGAACCCTGGAACAGATCGAAAAACAGCTGAATAAGAAGCTGGATATCATTAAGGTTCGTACCTTTAAAGAGGAGCAGGCCATCAGCCGCGAGCTGATGCTGCTTAAGGTAAAGTACAACCGCACCAACAGAAAGGACATTATGGAGATCTGTGACATCTTAAAGGCGGACATCGTGGATATGTCCAAGACCCATCTGATGATCCAGATCTGCGACGAGCCGCAGAAGATCTCGCTGCTTCTGGATATGCTCAAGACTGTGAGCATTGTAGAGGTGGCAAGGACCGGCGTTTTGGCGCTGACCAGGTGTACGGAAAGCGAATAGGAGCAATGATCGGGGATAGACAAAGGCATCACACATGCCGGAAAGGGAGGACAGATATGACAGCTGAACGGGTAAAAGCAGGATGGAAAAAGAGTCTTCGAATACTGATGATCGCAGCAGCTTTTACAGCAACGCTTCTGCTTGGAACAGCTTCGGCAGAGGCAAAGACAGCGATCAGCTCGCTGGAGCTGAGTTCTCCGAGGGGAGCGGCCGATAGCTTTTATATTCCCTATGCGGGATACACCTATGATGGGTGTACGATCAATGTGGTCAAAGGAGAGCCCGCAAAGGTGCATTCCGGGAAATGGGTAGAAGCCGGGAAAACAGATCCGGTTACAACTTTTACCGTTGGAAAAACGTATCAGTATGTTTTGTCAGCGGAGATCTATGGCTCTGACTCTGAAGCGTATGATTTTATGCCAAGCGCCGGGCTGACGGTTACGATGAATGGGGAGACGTGGAATGCCGATTGGGATAGCATTACCAGAAACGGCTCTTCTGTCAAGATTACGATTTACTCTCCGACGTACAAAATCGCAAAACCGATCAAAACGCTGGAATTGATACAGACACAGCCATTGGATCCGATCATCGGGGATACGTATTTATACCCGGGATTCAGAGGCTTCCCGGCGGGCGTTTATATGTCGAAAAGTGAGTGGTACAGAAAGAAGGAAGACAATACGCTTGTACGGGTAGGAGGTTCCGGTTTTCGATATGAGAAGGGTGTCTATGTTGTAAAGGTGACGTTCTCCGCATACACGGGAAGGAGCGGAAACACGGTAGCGTCTGCTTTTTTTGATGAGAATGTCCGCATACAGTTCGATCGTTACGATGAGAACTGGACAATGGAATCCTATAAGATCAGCTGGGATAGCCTGGCCACCTATGCAGATGTTGTAATGTCCTGTGAGTTTGTCGTTGGAGACGATCAACCGGGCACACTGTTTTCACATACGGATGAAACGAAGCATGGGAAATTTGATCCTTTTGTTTATCGTGTCCTATCCACATCGCCTGCTGAGGTGGGAGTGTTTGATTACAATACGACCGAGATCATCGATGATGATTATGAGATTCCCGAAACCGTTGTGCATAATGGCATCACCTATACCGTGACGAGTATTGAAGAGGCGGCATTCAGCGGATTGAAAGGGGCAGCTTCCCTTACGGGGATCCACATTCCGTCAACGATCAGACATATTGGTAAATATGCGTTTCTGGGGTGTCCAAATTTGACTCGGGTGTATATTGCTCCTTCAGGTGCAGATATGCAGATTGAAGATGAGGCCTTTATGGACTGCGGCAAGTTGGTCAATGTCTATCTACCGGATCGTGTAAAACAGATCGGTGAAAAAGCCTTCGGATATAATAAAACCGGGACAGGATTGATAAACGGGTTTTCTTTAAATGCTTCAGCTGCTTCGGCTGCAAGTACGTATGCCGAACAAAACAGCATTCCCTTTGCAGCCAAAAAACTGATCAATGAGACGATCACTTTGGACGCAGCGCCTATCATACCGGCGGTTGGAGAAAGCGGGAAGATGTTGCAGCTTCCTTCGGAGGAGAAACGTTACAGGATTGCCATGCAGATGTGGTACGAATTCAATTCGGAAGGAGAGATGAACCAGCTGAAAGGCGCGTTTCAGGCGGGATGTCCATATGGCTATGAATTGGTATTGGTTCCTGCCGAGGGATATCTTTTCAGTAAGGACACCACTGTCATATTAAAGAATTACGACTGGTATGCAGATAAGATCGTGTTTAGTGATCAGGATATAGAAAAGGAATCGGAGGGTGAAATTCCCGCAGGCTCCCTGATTTATATGGGAGCTGTAGAGTTTTTGGATCTGGGAGAGTTTGTAGTTGATCTGACGGAAGGGATTTTGACTGTTTCGGATGAAAAAGCCATGTCAGCAATAGAGAATACGAATAAAGCCCTGATTCACGAAGGACAGGTAAAGTATATCGCAACCGATAGCGTGCTGAATCATATGTATGATGTGGATATGGATGCTGATCACAGCCCGGACATTCTGATATCTACCGTAGTGGATGATGCATCCAAATTTGTGAAGGCTACCGTAACGAAGCTGGGAAGCTGCAGCGAGAGTGGAGAACGCCTTTTTAAGCTGGATGAATCTTCTATAAAGACATTAAAGGGTAACGGGGTTCCCTTTTACAGCAGATTATCCATCGTTTTCAATAAACGGGATATCAGCAAAGCGGTGATTTCCCAGATCCCGGAGCAGACCTATACCGGAGCAGCTTTGACGCCGGACTTTACCGTAACCTATGGCGGAAAGACTTTGGTAAAGGATGTGGACTATACCGTAGCCTACAGTGACAATACCAAGGCAGGTACCGCTAAGATCACCATTACCGGAATGGGAATCTATGAAAAGAGTGCCCGGACCAGCTTTGTGATCAAGGAAGCGGCCACTTCCGATCCCGGCAAAGAGGACCCGGAGAAGATCATCGGATATGCAAAGGTGCCGGAAAAAGGTGACAAAGTATATGATGACAAGGATGAGGCTGTTTTTGAGATCACGGCAGATCCCAGTGGGAATACGGAAGGAACGGTTACCTATGTGGTAAACAGCACACAGAATGCCACCACTATCACCATTGCGCCGGATGTTACCATTCACGGAAAGAAATACAAGGTGACCGAGATCGCAGAGGGAGCCTTCAAGAACAATAAGAAGCTGAAAAAGATCATCATCGGCAAAAACATTAAGAAGATCGGGAAACAGGCATTTTTCGGATGCAAGAGCTTAAAGACGATCATCATCAAGACCACGATGCTGAAGAAAAATACTGTAGGTGCAAAGGCATTTACCGGAATCCATAAAAAGGCAACGGCAAAGGTGCCTGCGAAAAAACTTAAGCTGTATCGGAAGGTCCTGACGAAAAAAGGCATGAACGGCAAGAAGCAGAAGATCAAAGCCGGAGCGAAATAACCTGTTGAAAAAGGGCTTCGTATCTTGTATAATGTTTGAAGTTGCGGTGCATATTTATGCATGCGCGGATAGGAGATAGGTTATCATGCAAAAGAAAGTATTTCAGATTTTAGTTGATAATACCTCCGGCGTACTGTCCCGGATCTCGGGCCTGTTCTCCAGAAGAGGTTATAATATTGAGAGCATCACCGCAGGTGTAACGGCACAGCCGCAGTACACCCGTATCACCATCGTGACCAGCGGCGATGATGAGATCCTGGATCAGATCGAGAAGCAGGTTGCAAAGCTTGAGGATGTGAAGGATATCAAGGAACTGGAGCCGGAGAACAGCGTATACCGCGAGCTGGCTATGGTGAAGGTAAAATGCTCTGCTTCCGAGCGTCAGAACGTGATCTCCGTAGCGGATATCTTCCGCGGAAAGATCATTGATGTGTCCACGGACTGCGTGATGGTAGAGATCACCGGTAACCAGGAAAAGGTGGATGCCTTCGTAAAGCTGCTGGATGGCTATGAGATCTTAGAGCTTGCCAGAACCGGTATTGCAGCTCTGGTACGTGGCAGCGAAGAAGTGGTTTATCTGCCGTAACAGGAAATGGATATCTGCCACATGGCAGTTCCATATATATGACACAAGGCTCTGATCCTTAAGAGCTTGCGAAAACAAATTTTATATATTACGAGGAGGAAGTAACAATGTCAATGGATGCAAGGATTTTTTACCAGGAAGACTGCAGCTTATCTTATCTGGAGGGAAAGACCATCGCAGTGATCGGATATGGTTCCCAGGGCCATGCACACGCACTGAACGCCAAGGAGTCCGGCTGCAACGTGATCATCGGTCTGTATGAGGGCTCCAAGTCCTGGAAGAAGGCTGAGGCACAGGGATTTGAGGTATTTACCGCTGCTGAGGCAGCTAAGAAGGCTGACATCATCATGATCCTCATCAATGATGAGCTGCAGGCTGATATGTACAAGAAGGACATCGAGCCCAACCTGGAAGAGGGCAACATGCTG
>JAEEKV010000195.1 GCA_016282595.1 Lachnospiraceae bacterium | reverse complement strand
GGAGATCATGGTAAACGGGCCAGATCATATTTTCATTGAAAGAAAGGGAGCCTTAACAAGATACCCGGAACAGTTTGTATCCCGGGAAAAGCTGGAGGATGTGATCGCCCAGATCGTGGCGGGCTGTAACCGGGTTGTAAATGAACGAAATCCCATCGTCGATGCCAGGCTCAGTAACGGAAGCCGTGTCAACGTGGTTTTACCTCCTGTGGCTCTCAATGGTCCCATCCTAACCATCCGAAGATTTCCGGAGCACCCCATTACCATGGAACAGCTCCTTTCCTTTGGCTCTATTACCGAGGAGGCAGCTGAGTTTTTAAAGCAGCTGGTGATTGCCGGATACAACATTTTTATCAGCGGGGGCACCGGCAGCGGAAAGACAACTTTCTTGAATGTACTTTCAGGGTATATTCCCAAAACGGAGCGCATCATCACCATTGAGGACAGCGCAGAGCTTCAGATCCAGGGAGTGGAAAACCTGGTAAGGCTGGAGACCAGAAACGCCAATCTGGAGGATATGATCCCCATTACCATCCGAGATTTAATACGCTCCTCCCTGAGAATGAGGCCTGATCGTATCATCGTCGGGGAGGTCAGAGGGGCGGAGGCCTTGGATATGCTTCAGGCTATGAATACCGGACACGATGGCTCTCTGTCCACGGCACACGCCAACTCCGCAGCGGATATGATATCCAGGCTGGAAACCATGGTGATCCTGGGATCGGGAGAATTGCCCATCAGCGCCATTCGCAGGCAGATCAGCAGCGGCATTGATATTCTGGTGCATTTAGGACGCCTTCGGGATCGCTCCAGAAGGGTATTGTCCATTCACGAGATGGATACGGATGAGCAGGGAGAAATTGCACTGCGAACCCTCTTTGCATTTGAGGAGACCGGAGAGGACAGTGAAAAGAAGATCATAGGAACGCTGGTCAGAAAGGCAGAGCTGAAATACACGGCAAAGCTCCAGCTGGCGGGGCTATTGCAGGTGGAGGAAAAGGATGGACTACGGGATTTACAAGCTGAGCAAGGGTGATATTTGCAAATACAGTTTTTTATATCTTGGGATCTTTTTCGTGCTTGGATATCTGTTTTACGGAACGCCCCTGGCAGGACTTTTCGGCATTGCAGCAATCCCGTTTTTGCTAAAGCGGGAGGCAGAGAAAAAGAGAAAGCAAAGGGAGCAGGAGCTGCTTCGCCAGTTCAAGGAATGGATCCTGTCCTTTGCCAACTGCTTAAAGGCGGGGTACTCCATAGAAAACGCCATGCGGGAAGCCTATAAGGAGCTACAGTATCTGTTTGATCCGGAGGATCTTATCATGGTGGAATGTCGGCAGATGGTGGGAAAGATGCAGAATAACCATTCGCTGGAAGAACTTCTTGCGGACTTCGGAGAGCGCAGTCACACGGAGGATATCCGGGATTTTTCAGAGGTGTTTTCGGTGGCAAAAAAGTCCGGCGGAAATCTGTCCCTGATCCTTTCCGATACCGCCAATCGCATCGCGGAGAGAATGACTGAATCCGAGCAGATTGAATTGCTTTTTGAAGCCAAGCGGTATGAGCAGAAGATCATGAACGTAGTACCTGTGTTTATCATGTTTTATATCGGGATCAGCAACCCGGGATACTTTGAGCCGCTGTACAAAAATCCTGTAGGTATTGTTGTGATGAGTGTTTGCCTTATGGTGTATGCCTTCGCTTACTTTTGGGCGTACCGGATCATGAAGATCGAGATCTAAGGAGAATGGTATGAAACAAAGCTATGTGCTCGGCGTCATCACGCTTCTTCTTTTTCTGCTCTGGCTGGTGCTGGCATATTTGGGCAGAAGGGAAGAGACAAAGGAAGAAAAGGGCATTCAAAAGCTTGCCATGCAGGTGGGACTTTATCTGGCAAAGCAGGCAAAGCTCCGCGGATGGATGAAGCCCCATGTGAAAATAAGACTGGCAGCCCTGTATCCCACCAGGGAGATTGATGAGCTGTGCAGAGAGTACTACGGAAAAAAGTTTGCCATTGTGGCATCCTTTCTACTCATGGGAAGCGCCTTTGTGTGGCTCATTACCTTTGTATCCCAAAGAGACAGTGTGCTGCAAAACAGCCGTGAGCTTGTGCGGGGCGGATATGAAGCGGAGGATGAAGAAATCTCCTTAGTCATCACCCAGGAGGATACGGGCATCAGCAGGGTGTATGAGCATACACTTCTGGGAAGGACCTATCCGAAGGAGGAGCTTGAGCAAATGGCGAAGGCCCTGGAGGGGCAGCTGCCGAAGCTGATCCTGGGAGAAAATGTAGATACAAAGCATATTCGGTCGGATCTTGTGCTTTCAGCAAAGGTGGAGGACTATCCCTTCCAGATCGACTGGGCAAGCTCCGATTACAGCCTGGCGGACAGTGACGGAACCATTCTGAATGTGGAGCTTACAGAAGCCAAAGAGGCAGAGCTGACGGCCCTTCTTTCCTATCGGGATTATGAAAAAGAGCTTACCATCCCCATAACGATTTACCCGGTCAATCTCAGCGAAGAGGAAAAGCAGGATCGGCAGATCAGAAAGCAGCTGGATCTGTCGGATAAAAGCCAGCAGGAGGAGGAAACCTATGTGCTGCCGGAAACGCTCCGGGGGAAACGGGTAAATTACGCCATCAGCGGAGAAGGTCAGCTGTGGCTTTTGCTGCCTCTTCTCTTGGTTATTGCAGTCCTTTTGTATGTGGGAAAGGATAAGGATCTGGAAAAAGAGACAGTCCTTCGAAGAAAAAAGATCGAAAGGGCATACCCTTCCTTTGTGGGGAAATTCGTGCTGCTTTACGGCGGAGGTATGAGTATCCGCAAGGTGTTGGAACGGCTGGGAAAGGATGATCTGCAGCCGGACCTTAGGGAAGAGCTTTTGATCCTGATCCGGGATCTGCATAACGGGATCCTTGAACAGGGTGCCCTGGAGATGTTCGGGCGAAGATGCGGCTGTGCATCTTATATCAAATTTGCGGGACTTTTGATCAGCAATCTGAAAAAGGGAAATACGGAGTTTACGCAGCAGATGAAAGAGGAAGCAGACGCGGCATTTTTGATGCGACGAAACCTGGCTCGGAAACTGGGAGAGGAAGCGGGTACCAAGCTTTGCTTTCCCATGATCCTCATGCTTGGTGTGGTGATGGCGGTAATTATGATGCCTGCATTTTTATCATTTTAATCGGCATTTGATATATCCTTCGGAAAGGAGGTGATAGTATGACGCAGCTTAAAACGCTCTGGCTGGATGAGGAAGGAATTGGTACAGTGGAGATCATTCTGATATTGGTTGTTCTGATCGGTCTGGTGCTGATCTTTAAGAAACAACTGACAAATCTGGTGAATGATATCTTTAAGACCATTACTACAGAGAGCAAAAAAGTCTAAGCGCAAAGATGCGTCAGGGCAAAATTGAGCATACGCTGTAGCGGGGAAAAAAGAGAACGAGGTATTAACATGCGGCAACGCAAAAGGAAACAGGAAGGTGCAATTACAATCTATATGTCCCTTTCACTGGCGGTTCTTCTGTCTTTGTTTCTGACACTCATTGAAGGAGCCAGAAGCAGGGCGGTGGAGCTGGTGGCAGGGTGCGCCGTGGATCTGGCGGTGTATTCCGTATTTGCGGAGTATCACAGAGAACTGTTTCAGGAATACGACCTGCTGTTTGTTGATACCTCCTATGGAACTTCCAACACTTCAACTGGCCTGTTGCAGGAGCGGTTGAAGGATTATATAGAGGAAAATTTAAGTGATGAAAAGGGCGCAACCTGGCCCGTTGCGGATCTGACTCAAACCTATCTGGATGATCTTTCCATTGAGGAATGCTCCTATGCCACAGATGAAAAGGGGATGCTCTTTCTTCGTCAGGCAGTGGAATTTATGAAGCAGCAATACGGTGTGGGTTATCTGGAGGATCTGCAAAAGGAATTGCAAAAGGCAGAGGAGGAAGATCTTTTTACCAGAGATCTGGAATCGGAGAGGCAGGCCAATGAGGGACAGCTGGATCAGATCCGAAAGGAAGGAGTCGATACCGGAGAGGTGGATGAAAACGGAGAGAAGATCTATCAGGAGGCGGAGTTTGAAAACCCTGCGGATTCCGTTAACGTCATTCGATCCTTCGGGATCCTTTCTCTGGTGACAGATACAGATCAGCTGTCTTTGCAGGCGGTTAATCCGGATACGCTGCTTTCCAAACAGGGGATCAACAAAGAAGGAGACGGCCTGTGCGGCAGAAAAAAACCGGGAGTAACGCGAAAGCTGTGGTTTGATCTGTATATCCGGGATCACTGCGGGACTTATCTTCATCCGAAAGAGGAGGGGGTATTGCAATACCAGCTGGAATATATTCTTTATCAGAAAAACTCGGATGTGGAAAATCTGAAAAGTGCAGTCAACAGACTGTTGTTGCTGCGGGAGACGGCAAACGTGGTTTATCTGTTTTCGGATCTTACCAAGGTGGGAGAGGCGGAGGCTCTGGCGGCGTCCATTGCTACGGCAGCGGGACTGCCCATTCTCATTGAGCCATTGAAGATCTCACTTCTGTTTGCCTGGGCCTATGCGGAAAGTCTGTGGGATGTGAAGCAGCTTTTGGCAGGTAACACCATTCCCCTGATCAAAACCATGGAAAGCTGGCATTACTCTCTGGAAGGAATGTTAAACGTAAGTGCGGGAAGCGTTCAGGGAGAAGAGGCCCGGGGAGAAGCAGCCCCGGGACAGAGCGCTGCCGAAAAGCAGGCTGCCCTGGCAAGAGGAGAGCTTGGATATGAGGAATATCTTTTGATGTTTCTTGCCCTGCAGCCGGAGCAGACCCAGCTTATGAGGATGATGGACATCGCCCAAATGGATGTGAGAAAAAACACAGGGGATTACGGATTCTGCTTATCGGACTGCATGGAGTATCTGACCATTGAAGCTTCGGTTCGGGGCAAGCGATCCGGAGAAAGAGTGGTGCGACGGAATTTTTCCTATGACTGATCCGGCAGGCAGGGGTGCTCTCCCGGGAGTTTGCAAAAAACATGTTGTTCTTCAGCGCCATATCAAGCATGAGAATCTGCCAAATTCTTTTGCCTACACAAACTCACATACTACGTCGTTATTGTTTATTTCGAAAGGATACGTTCTTTGATCGAAAGTATTACTATCCCCAAAGGATCCCCAAAAGGACTTCTGAGAGAGCATCCCTGTTTGCCGGAAAAAAGAAAGAGTTGCAGCGGTAGTATGACCGTGGAAGCGGCTCTTATTATGCCCCTTTTTCTGTTTGCGGTGATTGCGCTTTTATCCATTATGGATATGCTGCGGACCTATATGCAAACGGAAATGAAGCTTTATAACAGCGCACGGGATCTGGCGGTTGTAAGCTATAGCGAAAAGCCCTATACCACAGGGCCCATGAGCGATGCGGACTGGATCCGGCTAAAGCTAGTCTATCCGGCCCGCTCCCGGGGAGGGAGTTTATTCGCCCATACCCTGATATTGGAAAACCATGTAAATGTCCATATTTTTAACGGCTATTCGGGGGATCCGGTAAAGGATAATGGGCAAAAGCAGGAGGAGTATGTCTATGTGACGGAGGATAGCAATGTCTATCACAGGTCCCGGGGATGCTCCCATTTGAATGTTACCATTCGGGAGGTTTCCTATGGCAGTATCGGAAGCCTTCGCAGTAAGGAAGGGGCCAAATACTATCTCTGTCCCCATTGCGGGAAGGGAATGAAAAAGGGGGATCTTGCGGGAACCACTGTATATGCATCCGATTATGGCAACCGATTTCATACCAGCAGGAGTTGTTCCCATCTGAAACGGACGGTTTATCGGATCCCGCTGTCCCGGGCAGGAGGAAGAAGGCCATGTCTGGATTGTGGATAATGCGTCTGCTCCCGGTGATCTTTCTGGGAGTCAACACCATAACAGACCTTAGGAAAAAGCAGGTCAGTCTCATTTCTCTTGCAGTCTTTTCGGTGGCGGGAATTGGGGCAATTCTTCTTTTGTATAAGATTGAAGATCCTTATGTTTCCATTGAGACTCTAAGGAGTATGGCCTTTGGCATTCTGGCCGGCGTGCTGCTTTTGCTGCTATCCTTGGCAAGTGATGGGGCTATCGGAAAAGGAGATGGGCTGGTGACTATCATAATGGGATTTTATCTGGGG
>JAEEKV010000194.1 GCA_016282595.1 Lachnospiraceae bacterium | reverse complement strand
TATGAGACCATGGAGGAAAGCGGCATCAAGGAAGGCATCCTGTTTTTGGATGAGATCAACTGCGTATCGGAAACCCTGTCTCCTTCCATGCTGCAGTTTTTGCAATACAAGACCTTCGGCAGACACCGGGTTCCGGAGGGATGGATCATCGTTACCGCAGGAAATCCGCCTCAGTACAACCGCTCCGTGCGGGAGTTTGATGTTGTAACCCTGGACAGATTGAAGATCCTGGAGGTGGAAGAGGACTATGAGACCTGGAAGCACTACGCCAAAGAGCGGGGGGTACATCCTGCTATCTTAAGCTTTTTGGAGATGAAAAAGGAATTTTTCTATCACATCGAAACGACGGTAAAAGGAAGGCTCTACGTAACAGCCAGAGGCTGGGAGGATCTGTCCCGGATCATTACTCTGTATGAAGAGGAAGAGCTGAAGGTGGATGAGACCCTCATAGGCCAGTACCTTCGCTCGGAAAAGATTGTCAAGGAGTTCGGGGCCTACTATGATCTGTATTGCAAATACAAAAAGGATTATCACTTAGAGGAAATCCTGAAGGGCACTGCCACCACTTATATGCAGATCAAAGCCCAAAAGGCTCCCTTTGATGAGCGTCTGGCGCTTACGGGAATGCTGGTGGATCGAAGCCTTTCGGATATGACAGAATGCATGGCCTTTTACGATTATCTGGCAGCACTGATGGGATACTTAAAGCCCATGAAGAGCCAGGAGCAGGATCTCATCACTCAGATTGAAGCCCTGGCCCCACGTCTTTTGGGAGAGGAAAAAAAGCTTGCCGCAGCAGGTGCCTTGTCTTTGACAGAGCAAAGAAAGGGCAAGCGTTTGCAGCAGTTTTTGGATAAGGCAAAGAAGGAGATCATGCTTTCTCCGGAGCGAAACCGGGATGCGGATTTTGCCGTTGTGAAAAAGCTGTTTGATGAAGAGACGGAAAAGATGAAGGCCATGTCCGATCGCATCGGAGCCCAATGCGAATCCGTATTTAACTTTGTTGCAAAGGCCTTTTATGAGGGCAATGAGATGCTGATCCTGGTAACGGAGCTTACCGTGAATACCCAGGCAGCCAGATATATCGCAGCCTTCGGCTGCCCTTCCTATACCAAGTACAATGACCAGCTGATGCTTTCTGCCCGCAGCGGACAGATCGCCGAGCGTATTGCAAAGCTGGAGCTGTAACAGCATAAGAGAAACCATATGAAGGAAACAGAAACCATTCTAAAACAAACGCCCTCCGGGCAGCTCCATTTTATCAGGAACGACGAGGGGCTGACTTTGACTCTTTATGAAGGCAAGGATATGCTACTGGATCTTCAGCAGCTCTTTGAGACGGAAGAGGAGCGGATGACAAAGATCGCTCCCAAGGCCTTTTTTAACGCCAGGCTCCTGCAGTCCGTGATCCTTCCTCCCTCTGTGAATCAGATCGGAGACTGGGCCTTTTCCCATTGTCCGAAACTGAAAAAGATCACTATGACGCAAGGACCCTGTGAGCTGGGCCGGAGCCTCTTTGAAGAAGATCGAAAGCTTCGCCGGATCCTGTTAATGCCGCCAGGGACGGACAATGTTTCAGAAGAGGAGAAAAAAGACATCAAGGGCTACGGCGGTCTTCTGGCAGCCTGTGCCACCATTATGGATGCCCCCTATCTGCTTGTGCCGGAGCGGGAGGATGATGAGCTTTGGCTGTCCCGCTGGGACCAGAGGCTTATGAGCATCTTAAACCGGGATGATATGGAAGGCTATACGGAGGTGGTCCTTTGCGGAGAAGAGGACTACGGCGGCAGCGAAAGCAATCTGGATGAGTTTGTGCAGCGGCAGAGATGGCGGAAAGTCAGGCTTTGCTTTCTGCGTCTTTTATACGATAAAAAGTTAGCAGACGCTAACAAAAAGATATTGCAGGACTATCTGCTTTCCCATACCAAGGGCTGTGCGTCGGAAGAGACCTGGCTGTTTCTGGTGCGGGAGCGAGGAGAGGATCCGGAGTATTGGCAGCTTTTTGCGGATCTTGGATGCGTGACAGAGCAGAACTTTGATGACTGCATCACCTCCCTGCCGGAGACATTGCCCCAGATGCGCGCCTTTTTGCTGCGCTGGCAATCAGAGCATTTGAAGAAAGCGGATGCCCTTGGGAAACTGAGTCTGGACTGGTAATATTTGGTATTTCCTGCCAATATGTGTTATACTTAAGGGTATGATTGGAAAAGAGTCGGAAAGAGAACGAAACCTATGGCTGACAAAAGGCTTTCTGCATTGGAAAAAGAGATATCGCTGTTGCCGGACGAGCTGCATCGAAACATGGCGCAGTCAGACACCCTTTTGCAGCAGTTATCCGCAGATGGGAGCAGAACCCGGATGCAAAGTCTTTCTCTGAATTTTCAGCTGCAGCGCTATGAGGAGTTTTTGCAAAAGCTGGATACCTACAGAGAGAAACTGGCAGATCTGGGGGTCACTTCTCCGGGGCAAAATCCCGGGGGGATGAGTCTGGTCCTGTTGGATCAGCTTCAGGCGGTTACCCTACAGGAAAAGACCCAGCTTGAACCCCTGCAAACCAGTCTTTCCATGAGCGAAACGGCGAAAAAACAGGAGGATATGGCCTCCCGGATGGCCCTGAAGGAGCGGCTTTCCATGGCCTTGAAGAAAACAAACGAGGGAGATTAACCATTTTGAAGAAGAAACTCATGACGCTTCTTGTTATAGTGCTTTGCTTTGCGGGGCTACTTGGAGGCGTGTTTGCCACAAAGGACAGCATTGTGATCTATATGGGGATCCGGGCCTTCCGCGGGATCATGATAGGGCTTCTGGGCCTGGGAGGCGTCGGCATCGGCGGCTATCTTGTTTCCTCGGCGGTGTCCGTGTCCAGAATGCAGGATCAGCTGGAGGATAAGCAGAGAGAACAGCTGGCCATTGAAGAGATGCATAAAAGACAGACTGCCAGATTGTCTGTGGAAGGAAAGCTGGACAATGCTACCCTGCGAAGGATGCTGATCCAGAAGGCCCAGGACGATTGGGGACTTTTAACGGGATCCATTGAAAGCTGTACCACCCAGATGGAAATGATGGATGACTATCAGGAGCGGCTTTCCAAGCTTCTGGCAGCTAACGGTGCCGATACCCTCCATGATACGGAGGATGTGCTTGATCAGGCGGAGCAGGGAATGTGCCGGAACGTGCGAAAGGTCATCAACTATATGGAGGTGGCTAACAGCTCCCTGGCAACGGACCGGGACATGGTACAGACCAAGCTGGATCAGTGTAACGCCCAGAATAAGGAGATTTTGAAGCAGACCCAGGAATTTGTGTTTGCTCTGACGGAATATCTGAACAGGCAGGGAGATACCAATGCGGATACCTCCATGCTGGAGATCTATAAAAAGACCATTATGGAAGCCATTGAAGGAAATGAGGAGAAATAAGGAGGAGCTATGAAAAAATCAGTTGTTGCAAAAAAAGTGCTGGCCGCAGTGTTATCGGCTACTTTGGCTGTGGGCCTTTTAACAGGGTGCGGCGGCGTCAGATCCGAAAATGACGATCGTGTAAACGCCCTTTCACCGGATGATGCCAAAACGGAAATGGCAACCCTTTTGAAAAAGGTAAAGGTAAAGGAAGTCTCCGATCCCATCCTGGATATCTATTCTGAGGATGTATCCGAGGCAGACGCCCTTGCGGATATCGACACCTTCCCCATTACCGTAGAGGGCCGGGGACAGATCAATATCGAGGTGGCAGCGGCTACAGAGATGAGTGCAGATGCACCGGATGACTGGATGAACGTGGTAGCCAAAAACTTTAACAAGGAAGGTTATACCATCGGCGGCAAGTCCGTTTCCGTATCTGTGAGAAAGATTACCTCCGGAGAGGCTGTAACCTATATGAACGCAGGGGTTTACGAGCCCCAGGTGTTTGCACCCTCTAACTTTGCATGGGGTGAAATGCTGAAGGCTTCCGGCATTGGTATCACCAAGATCGAGGATCGTATCGCCGGAAATACCGCAGGTATCCTCATCAAAAAAGATGTGTATGACAAGTTCATTGAAAAGTACAAGGAGGCTACGGTAGGCAACGTTTTGAAGGCTTCCAATGCAGGGGACCTGACCTTTGCTTATACCAACCCCTACACCTCCAGTACGGGATTGAATATCTTAACGGCCATGCTGAAATCCTTCGATGCAAGCAACCCCCTGTCCGACACCGCAAGTGCGGAGCTTATGGAGTATCAGAAGACTTCTCCTCCGGTTGCTTACACCACTGCAGTGCTTCGTAATTCCGCCAAGAGGGGCATCATCAATGCCATGGTAATGGAAGAGCAGGCCTATGTGAATACACCGGAGCTGAAGGACTTTGTATATATTCCTGCAGGAATCCGTCATGATCATCCCATCTACACCTTTGACTGGGATTCCGATGACGAAGTGGAAGCAGCTAAGATGTTCGTGGAGTATTGCAAGAATGATAAGAGCCAGAAGCTGGCTACGGAAAAGGGCTTCAATCTTCATGATGATTATCAGGCACAGGATCCGGGACTGAACGGCGCAGGATACCTTTCTGCACAGAAGCTCTGGAAGCAGAATAAGAACGGTGGTAAGCCCATCATTGCAGTATTCGTTGCCGACGTTTCCGGTTCCATGGATGGTGAGCCTCTGAATGCCCTGAAGAGTTCTTTGATCAACGCATCCTCCTACATCGGATCGGATCACTACATCGGTCTTGTAAGCTACGCTTCCGATGTTACCATCAACCTGCCCATTGCACAGTTTGATGCTACCCAGAGAGCGTACTTTGCAGGTGAGGTAAAGAACCTTTCTGCAGTAGGCGGCACCGCTACCTATGATGCGGTTCTGGTAGCCATGAATATGCTCCAGGAAAAGGCAAAGGAGATCCCCGATGCCAAGATGATGCTCTTTGTGCTTACCGACGGTGATCAGAACGAAGGCTGGAGCCTGAGCCGTGTAACAGGCATTGTAGGCGGTTTGCAGATCCCGGTTTATACCATTGGTTATAACTACAGCAATACAGACGATCTGGAGCGTCTTTCCAACATTAACGAGGCTGCCCTCATCAAAGCAGGCAGCGACGACATCGCAAACCAGATTAGGAATTTGTTTAACGTGCAACTTTAAAGTTACGATTCGCAGGAAAATGGGATTGACGGGCGAGCTTGCAAGCTTGCTTGGCAAGATCGTCTGTTAATCCTATTTTGTTCCTGCGAAGCAGGAACTGCCTCTACATGAGTAATCGTAGCGCGAAGCGCGGAGAAGATGCGAAGCATCGGATTACGAATGGAGGAGGCACCGGCGAATCGAAGAGGCAAAAGCAGGAACTGCTCCTACATGAGTAATCGTAGCGCGAAGCGCGGAGAAGACGCGGAGCGTCGGATTACGAATGGAGGAGACAGCTGCGAATCGAAGAGACCGAAGCAGGAATCAGTTATGTCAGATCCAAAAACCTACAAACAGAATAAGCGCGACAAGTTCTGGGATACCTTCTCGAAAATGCGGGAGGATCCCGTGGTCCTTTCTTTGCAAAAATATCCTAACCACCGGGTGTCCAATCTTTATGATCACAGCTCCCGGGTGGCGCTTTGCGCCTATGACCTGTCCCGCCGTCTGCACTTGGAGGTGGATGGAGAGGCCCTTGCCAAAGGTGCCATGCTCCATGATTTTTATTTCTACCATGCCCAGAGCAATCACAGCATCACCTATCGGGAGCATCTCATGGGACATCCTCATGTGGCCCTGGACAATGCAAAAAAGCATTTTGATCTGACGGAAAAGGAAGAAAACATCATCACCAGCCATATGTGGCCCCTCACCCTCACGCAGGTACCCAAATCCAAGGAAGCCTTTTTGATCCAGCTTTCCGATAAGATCTGTGCCTTCGGAGAGGGCGTGCTGAAGCATACGGCGGTACAGCAGGAGAAATATGAAAAGAGAGCCCACCGGCCCAAACGGGGGCTTCGATCCAAAAAGTGGATAGAGATCACCCATGCATAAAGACGGTTCATAGAGGAGGAAGAAAAATGAATCCGGAACAAACAAGCGAAAAGAGCGTACTGGAGGGGATCGCGCCTGAGGCGGTCTTTTCTTTTTTTGAACAGATCTGCAGGATTCCCCATGGTTCGGGGCATACGAAACAGATCAGTGACTTTCTGGTAGCCTTTGCTAAGGAAAGAGACATTCGATACAGACAGGATGAAATGGGCAACGTGATCCTGTTTCAGGAGGGCACAAGCGGCTATGAGGATAAAGAGCCCGTGATCCTCCAGGGACATATGGATATGGTCTGCGTGGCAGAGGACGGCGTCGAGATCGATTTTGAAAAGGAGGGCCTCACCCTGGAGGTAAGGGATGGCTTTGTCACCGCAAAGGGCACCAGCCTCGGTGGAGATGACGGCATTGCCGTGGCTATGGCTCTGGCCATCCTGGATGATCCTACCATCCCCCATCCGCCTTTGGAGGTGGTGATCACCGTGGATGAAGAAGTGGGAATGCTGGGTGCTGCGGGCATCGATCTTTCCGATGTAAAGGGAAAGAGACTTTTGAACATCGACTCCGAGGATGAAGGCTATCTTCTCCTTGGCTGCGCCGGAGGTGCTACCGTAACTACCAGCCTTACAGGAAACCGGATTGCAAAGGCAGAAGCTCTCTCCGGTGTTTATGAGCTTGCCATTTCCTCTTTGGTAGGTGGGCATTCCGGCGTGGAGATTGATAAGGGAAGAGCCAACGGCTGCGTGCTTTTGGGAAGAGCCGCAGAAGGTCTTTATGAAGTGGCCGGACAGAAGGGTGCTACCCTGCTGTTCCAAAGCCTGAAGGGGGGCGGAAAGGACAACGCCATCCCCACCGCAGCGTCCCTTCGTTTTCGTCTTTTTTTAGGCGGAGAGGACACCGACCTTGTTTTGAAGGAGCTTACGGAGGAAACCAGGAAGTGGGAAGAGATTTTCAAAAGAGAGTACGCCGCTACGGAGCCGGATCTTGCCCTGACTTTGGTAAGTGTAAATGATACCGCAAAGGAGAGCGTTATGCCCTTTGATGAAGCTTCTACGAGGAAGCTGTTATCCCTGCTTCGCCTTGTGCCAAACGGCATCCAGAGTATGAGCCGGGATATTCCGGGATTGGTGCAAACCTCTTTGAACCTTGGTATCCTGCAAACAAAAGAAGATACCGTATCTGCCTCCTATCTGGTACGTTCCTCTTTGGAGTCGGAAAAGAAAGAAGTCATCGGCCGCATCAGAGGACTGACAGAGCTGTTAGGCGGCAAGATGGATGTGGCAGGGGAGTATCCTGCCTGGGAATACAAAAAGGATTCCCCCCTTCGGGAGCTGATGAAGGAAGTCTTTACGGAGCAATACGGAAAAGAGCCTGTTTTGCAGACCATTCATGCAGGGGTGGAATGCGGAATTTTTGCCCGGAAGATTGAAGGGATGGAAGCGGTTTCCTTTGGTCCGGATCTTTCGGACATCCACTCTCCCAAGGAGGCTATGGATATCGCCAGCGTGCAGCGGACCTGGAAGTACCTGTTAGAGATTTTGAAAAGATTAAACTAAAGTTTTTCGGAAAGAGGGGGATTTTGTAACGGTTTTGTAACAGGGTATATGTTACGATGATTCTATCCCCGAAAGGGGAAACCCTCATAATCCCCAATTATGATTGAACAGGCAGCCTTACGGCTGCCTGTTCTCTTTGTATCTGCTATTTTTTTGTTTTTAAATTATTTCTGAATATCATTATCATCAAAGGGATCGCCGCACTGCGGGCAGAATTTCGGAGGATGATGAGGATCTTCAGGTTCCCAACCACACTTGTCGCACTTGTAAAGAGGCTCACCTGCGGGCTTGGGAGTACCGCACTGGCTGCAGAACTTACCCTTATTCTGGGTCTGGCAGGAAGGACAGATCCATCCGTCAGCGGTCTGCTCTTCGGGCTTTCTAGCGCCACACTCTGCACAGAAGTTGCCGGTGTTGCCGGTATGTCCGCATGCACAGGTCCAACCGCCTGCTGCAGGAGCTGCGGGTGCGGGAGCAGGAGCTGCCTGCTGCTGCATCTGAGCCTGCTGCATCTGCTGCTGTTGCTGCATAGCGAAGAGGTTGCCTGCATTGATGCCGCCTGCCTGCTGAGCCATGTTCATGCCTGCAAATGCCATCATAGGGCCGGTAGCCGTATTGGAAGCGGCTGCCTTCATAGCCTCTGCCTGAGCCAGTGACAGGTTGGCAGCTGCCATACCCGGATTGGTAAATACAGCAGTCTGAGAAAGCTCTTCCAGCTTTTTCTCGATCTCGGTAGGAAGCTTTAAGGTGTCGATACCGAAGGAAGCGATCTCAATACCACGTCCCTGGGTCCAGTCCTCGGAAAGCTCTTCCTTCATGGCCTGGGTCAGCTCCTTGGTATGAGCGGGAACCTCTGAGTAGCGAACGCCCAGAGCGGAGATCTTTGCAAGTGCCGGAGCAAGAGCAGTATTGATCTCGGTCTTCATTTGATCCAGAAGGTTTTCCTTGGTAAACTCATCCGGAACATTTGCACAAACGTTGGTATAGAAAATAATGGGATCTACGATCTTGAAGGAATACTGGCCATGGCACTGTACTCTGGTATCCATATCCAGTCCCAGCTTCTCATTGACAACGCGGAAGGGAACGGGAGTGGGAGTACCGTATTTATTACGCATGATCTCCTTGATATTTACGAAGTAAACTCTCTGATCCTTAGCAGTGTCACCACCGAAGGTGAAACGCTTGCCGATGTTGGCAAAGGTCTTCTTCAGGTTCTCACCCAGGCTTCCGTAGAAGATGGAGGGTTCGGTAGATGCATCATATACGAACTCACCGGGCTCTGCACAGATATCTACAACCTTACCCTGATCTACGATGAGCATACATTGTCCTTCGTTTACGGCAATGATGGAGCCGTTGGAAATGATGTTGCTCTCTCCCTTTGTATTTGCGGATTTTCTCTTTTCACTGTGCTTGGGGCTACCCTTTTTCAGTAATACGTTTTCAGGAAGCGCATCGCAGTAAAAATACTCTCTCCACTGATCAGCTAAAACACTGCCTGCTGAATTTAATGCTGCACTGATTAATCCCATAAGTCACTTCTCCTTTTCTGTTTAGTGTATATCAAATGATCGCTGTGATCTTGATATCCTTATGCTGTGAAAGATCCAAAAACTTCTGCCCGCACTGAATGGTGGGATGGGACAGGGCGTTTGGATTGATGAAAACGACTTCCCCCTCGATACCGTTGCTGAGTCTTACCCGGTTTCCGATAAAGCTGTTGGTGACATTTTTCAAAAACGTCAGCATCATATCGGGATCATACTGGGAAAACTCTGCCGACTGCAGCTCCTCCACTACGGTGAAGGGACAGATGGCTTTACGGTAAACACGCTTACTGGTCATGGCGTTGAACACATCCACGATAGCTGTCATCTTGGAAAAACGGGAGATCTTATCTGCCGTAAATCCGTAAGGGTATCCGGAGCCGTCGCATCTTTCATGATGCATCAGGGCTGCGTTTTTCACCTCGGGATGAAGCTTTTGCTCCGCCAAAATGGAGTAACCCTCCATGGTATGTCTTTTTACGACCTCTCTTTCCCGAACGGTAAGCTCACCCGGCTTTTTCAAAATATCTTCGGTGATCCTGAGGTTACCGATATCATGAAACAGGCCGCAGGTTGTAGCAAGTACCCGCTCCTCCTGATTCATCCGAAGCCATCCGGCAAATACGTTACAAAGAATTGAACAGTTTACCATGTGGGCGTAGGTTGAATCGTCATAATCCCTCATATTCAAAAGCATATCCATCATGCTGATGGAGGATTTTTCCGTTTTGCCGATCAATGACAGGGTCTGTGAGATCACATTCTCCGCGTCGAAATTGGAATTGGCCCTAACCACCTGGCTTAATGTAGTTTTCAGGGTATCGACGTTTTCTTCGAAGCTGACCTTGAAAGCCTTGAAGTCCGGGTTGGCCCTAACCTTTTCCTTCGCTGAAGGCGCCTGATTGATCACTTCCCGGTAAGGAGTCGAGATCTGATCCGTGATCCGGATGGAATAGATGGCAAAAGACTCCAGGCGGCTGATGGAATCCTGCGTCAGTACGAAATCTTTTGACAGGATCAACTGACCGTCAATGGAATAGATATCTTCTGCGGTGATCATGCCCGGTTTCAGGTCACGAACGAGAATCTTCTGCAACTTTGCATCCCCCTTTCCTGTTGATTTGTTTTGTATAGATAAAACCACTCTTAAGTATAAAGTAATCTGAAAATACTGTCAATTAAAAGTGGGGTCCAGAGGGGGTGTTTTTTAGCAGGTTTTTGTGGTATGATGTCAACATCTTGACAGATGGGTGAATAGCGGAAAGGAAAGACAAATGGATTTATTATGCGTTGGTGAAATGCTCATAGATTTTACGCCGGGAAATACCCCGGACGAGTTTACGGCAAACCCCGGAGGAGCCCCTGCTAATGTGGCGGTGATGGCTGCAAGAAGTGAGTGCAGCGTGGGCTTTTTGGGTAAGCTTGGCAATGATGATTTCGGAAAACGACTTTTGTCGGTTTTGGAGGCGGATCATATCAAAGTGCTTTGCCCTGATCTGACGGACGAAGCCATTACCACCCTTGCCTTTGTGCATTTGGGCGCCGAGGGAGAGCGCTCCTTTACCTTTGCCAGAAAGCCCGGGGCGGATATTCTCTTGTCGGAAGAGGATGTAAAGCAGGAGGATGTTGAGGACTGCAGGATGCTTCATGCAGGAAGCTTTTCCCTATCCGATGAGCCCTCCCGCAGTGCGGTGAAAAAGGCTATGCGCCTTGCCAGAAAATCGGAGCGCATCGTCAGCTTTGATATCAACTACCGGGATATGATCTGGCCTGATCAGGAGGCCTGCAAGAAACAGGTGGATGAGGTAATGCCCTTTTGCGATCTGGTTAAGATCTCCGAGGAGGAGCTTAGCTTCATCGGCATTGAGGATAAGATCGAGGAATACATGATCAAGAACCGGATCACCCTTTTGGTGGAAACCCTGGCGGAAAAAGGAGCCAGATACTACTTCAGAAGAAGCGGGGGATCCGTGATGAGTGATACCATTCCCGGAAGAAAGGCCTACGCCATTGATACCACGGCGGCGGGAGACGCCTTCTGGGGCGGATTTTTGGCAAAGCTTTTAAGCTTCGGCATTAAGTCTCCTTCGGAGATCACGGAAGATATGATAAGATCGGCGGTCATGTACGGCAATGTGGCGGGAAGCCTTTGCGTACAAAGCTGGGGCGGGATCCCCGCACTGCCGGAGAAAAAGCGCATCGATGAAGCCTTAAGCCAGCTGGCGGCAAGCGTCAGCGAGGCCATAGAAAAAGCCTGAGAGAAATCTCAGGCTTTCTTTTTTCTTATTCGCTTAGGTTCATCTGCCGGATCTGTCTGCGCAGAGGCAGGATCATGGAAGAGGAGACGGAGAGTTCATCCACCCCCATTTGCAGGAAGGTTTTGGTGAGGGTCGGATCCGAAGCAAGCTCTCCGCAGATACCTACCTTGCAGCCGTGTTTGTGTCCGTTTTCCACCGTCATACGGATCATGCGAAGCACCGCTTCATGGTGTGGATCAATGAGATTATCCAGCTCCGGATTTTGCCGGTCCACAGCCAGTGCATACTGTGTCAGGTCGTTGGTACCGATGGATAAAAAGTCGGATTCCTGTGCCAGAAGATCGGAGATCATGGCAGCGGCAGGGGTTTCAATCATGACCCCAAGGGGTACATCTTTAAAATCGTGGCCTGCTTTTTTCAGATCCTCTTTTGCATGTTCGATATGCTTTTTTACCTGCAGGATCTCCTCCTGTGAGATGATCATGGGAAGCAGGATGGCTACTTTGCCAAAGCAGGAGGCTCTGAGGATGGCCCGAAGCTGGGTCTCAAAAAGATCCGGCCACTGCAAACACAGACGGATCCCCCGAAGTCCCATGGCGGGGTTATCCTCTTTGGGAAGCTTAAGATATGGGGCCTGTTTATCTGCCCCGATATCCAGGGTACGGATGATGACGCTTTTTCCTTCCAGGGTTTCCGCCACGGTTTTATAGACGGCAAATTGCTGTTCCTCATTCGGTTCCCGATCGGATTCCAGATATAAAAATTCGGTTCTGAAAAGTCCGATGCCCTCTGCATCTGAGGCCATGGCTCTTTTGGCTCCATCCACACTGCTGATGTTGGCAAAAAGATCGATCTGTTTGCCGTCTGCAGTTACGGTGGGAAGGCCTTTCATTTCCGCCAGCAGAAGAGCTTCCTGCTGAAGCTGTTGCTGCTTTTGCTCTACCTCCCGAAACAGGGCGGTGGAAGGGTCGATGATAAGGGTACCTTCGGAGCAGTCCAGGACTGCTTTTTTTCCGTCCTCTGTGGGCAGAAGGTCGATGCCGGAAAGCATGGGGATTCCCATACTTCTTGCCAGGATGGCGGTATGGGAATTGGAGGATCCGGACAAGGTCACAAGACCCGCCAGGTTGCTTTTATCGATCTGTATGAGATCGGAAGGACTGATCCCTTCGCAAAACAGGATCACGGGCTCCGTCAGTACCAGGGGTTCTGCGTTTGCATCATCTCCAAGGAGTACCTCGATGAGACGATCGGAAATGTCCCGGACGTCCTGGGCTCTGGCCCTGATATAGTCATCCTCAAAGGAAGAAAAGAGCTTTTCCAAAACCGCTGAGGTTTTGGAAATGGCGTACTCTGCATTGACCTTGTTTTTACGGATGTTGTCACAGACCGCATCGATATATTCCTGATCCGCCAAAAGGATCTGGTAGGCTTCGAAGATGGCGGAACCGGAACGGCCCACCTCAGACATAGCGGTATCATAGAGGGCCTTGAGGGACTCTCTTGCTACTTTGCGCGCTTCATGAAAGCGGCGGATCTGTTCTTCGGGATCCTCCACGTCAATGCGCTTTACCTTATTTTTTTGCCTGGAAAAGTACTTGAGCCTTCCGGCGGCGATGCCCTTGACAATCTTCTTTCCTTGATAGGTCTGCATAGACGACTCCTTGGGATTTCGTATAGATACTTCCATTGTACCATAAATGAGCAAAATGCGTAAGACCTGCCGGGAAAATAAGAGGGGGCGGATTTGAAAAAAAGGATGTTTTTGACTGCCAAGGTGTGATATACTGAAGACGGCCGTTTTACATCCAAAGAAAACGGCAAAATGTTAAAGGGGGCATAGGTATATGCAAAACTACAAGAAAATTGATTATGCAAGAAATAAGGATGTGGTACTGCGTTACATTCCGGGACATTTTGTAACGCCCAATTCTCATGTAAATTACTACATGGACCTGACGGATATGAAGTCCCGTCAGCGTGAGGCGAGAGCTACCGGCGAAGAGATCGCGGAGTTCTATCTTTCCTCGGATCTTATCGATACCATCCTTTGCTTAAATGGTATGGAGGTTGTGGGTGCGTACCTGGCAAACAAGCTTACCAAGGCCGGGATCCTTTCCGCCAACTCCCATCAGACGATGTATATCACATCTCCCGAGTATAATGTCAGCGGACAGATGATGTTCCGTGAAAACAACCAGCACATGATCAAGGGTAAGAGAGTATTGGTGCTCATCGATACCGCTACCACAGGTGCGACCCTGCAGAGTGCCATCGGCTCCATTAAATTCTACGGCGGTGAGGTTGTGGGTATTTCCGCGATCTTCTCTGTTGCAACCCAGATTGAGGACTTCCCCATCCGTGCCCTGTATTCCATTCAGGATCTTCCGGATTATGCATCCAATTCCGTAGAGCATTGCCCGCTGTGTAAAGCAGGAGTTCCGGTGGATGCCATCTGTAACGGTTTCGGATACTCAACGCTGTAATGCGGTTTTAAAACTGAAACCTAAGAGTAAGATAAAAAGACAACTGTGAGGCGGAGGACTATCCTCCGCTTCCCTTATCTGTGGTGAAAGGGAAGGCTATGGCAACAAAACGGACAAAAGAGATCCTGAAAAAGTTAGACGAGGCTTACGGAACGGAAAAGATCTGTTATCTCCATCACGAGACTCCCTGGCAGCTTTTGTTTGCTACCATTATGAGTGCCCAGTGTACGGACGAGCGGGTGAATCTGGTAACCAAGGATCTGTTTGTGAAATATCAGAGCCTTGAGGATTTTGCGAATGCAGATCAAAAGGAACTGGAACAGGATATCCATTCCACAGGCTTTTATCACAACAAGGCCGCCAATATCATTGCCTGCGCCAAAAAGCTCCTTGCGGAGCATGACGGCGTGGTGCCTTCCTCCATTGAAGAGCTGACAGCCCTTCCGGGAGTGGGGAGAAAGACTGCCAACGTGATCCGGGGAAATATTTATAATGAGCCCAGTATCGTGGTGGATACTCATGTAAAACGGATCTCCGCAAAGCTGGGACTGACCAAAGAGACGGATCCGGAAAAGATTGAAAAGGATCTGGAAAAAGCCCTGCCGAAGGATCACTGGATTTTGTGGAATATCCATATCATCACCTTCGGTCGGCAGATCTGCTTTGCCCGGAATCCGGATTGTGAGTCCTGCTTTTTGAGGGAGTATTGCAAATGGAAGGGATGATCGAAAACGCCGTAGTCATCGACCTGGAGACCACGGGCCTTCATAAAAAAACAGATAAGATCATAGAGGTCGGTGCATTGAAGATAAGAAACGGCAAGGTAGTGGATACCTTCAGCCGTCTCATCGATCCCGGCTACCCCATTTCGGAGGAAACCACGAATCTTACGGGGATCACTTCGGATATGTTAAAAGATCAGGATAGCTTTGCACAGGTGGCTGATGAACTGGAAGCCTTTTTAGAGGAAGCAGTATTGATCGGTCACAGTATCACCACGGATTTTGCCTTTTTGAAAAAAGCCTTTGTGGATCTGCGTCCAAGGGGATATGAGTTTGCCAAAAAGGGCATTGATACCCTGCGTCTTTCCAGAGCCTTTTTGCCTCCGGAGCAAAAGAAAACCCTCTCGGCTGCCTGCAGCTATTTCGGCCTTTCCTTTCAGCCTCACAGAGCCCTGGAGGATGCAAAGGCCAACTGGTTTTTATATCAAAAGCTGGTAGAGGGATTTGCAAAAAAAGAGCCCGCTTTGTTCGAGCCTGTGGAGCTTCGGTTTTCCGTAAAGCGGGATACGCCCATTATGAAAAAACAGATTGAGCAGCTGCAAAGATTGATGCTGGAAAAAGAGATAGAATTACCGCTCCCCGTCGAGAGTCTCACCAAGAGCCAGGCCAGCCGTCTCATCGACAGGATCCGAAGCGGCAGTCTCTAAGTTTTCCAAAGCTTTGAGAATGGCGTCCTTACGGTTGGATTCCATTTGCTCTACAGTGACAACAAGACGCTTTTTGGCATCCTCCATTCCGTTTTCGGTATAGAGGGTTGCCAGAAGTACATACTGTGCGACTACATCGGAGCCGCAGGAAACAAGAGCCTCGGAGATCACCCGGGCTTCTTCTTTTCTGTCAGCCACTGCCAGATACTGGGTCAGAAGATTTCCCTCCCTGCAAAGGGTGATGAAGTTGTTGTCATACTCTGTCAGCAGGGTGATATTGGCGGTACCGTACTGCAGTTTTAAATCCGTGTTGGAGACGTTGTTGAAGTTGACGATCTTTTTTCCCCTGAGTCCGTTGAGCATCAAAAGGGAGGAAGGAATGTTCTGTCCTTCGTCCGTAAAAGAGGCTTCCCTGGGGAGAAGATCAAAGGGAAAACTGATATAGCGCAGATCGTCCAGACTTTTTTTCATTACCATGTTGGAAGCCCGTTCCTTCTCCCAGAAGGCACGGGTCTTTTCCTGGCGGTCCGTTTTGCCCTGAGAAAGCTTGACGGTAAGCCAGACGATAAACACGATTAAACTTGTCAAAATAGGGAACTTCATAGTATAATGTCCTGTATGTTTAAGATACATAAACAATAAATCACACTTTTTTATAGATGTCAATAAAGCAGAAAAATCGGAGGTCATTATGTTCCAGAATAAGAAAAGCAGAAGAATCGTAGCAACCATCATTGCAGTGATCCTGGTTTTGGCAATGGTTGTGCCCCTTGCCATCGCAGCCATCGGATATTTCTAAGGTGCTGCCGGGTTTTGAAAGAGGAAAAAACATGAAAAAAGGAAAAAAAGCAGGACTGGCGGCCCTTTTGCTTTGTGCGTCGATGGTCCTTTTTTTCTGTAGCGATGTTGCTGCAGCCGGACTGGATACCATTGAAAAAGGAATCTTTATCGATCAGGTGGATGTATCCGGCATGACGCCTTTAGAGGCGGAAGCAGCCGTGAATGCCTATGTGGCGGAGCTCGGGGCAAAAAAGATCACCCTCAATGCCTTGAATGATAACAAGGTGGTGGTAAGCGCCAAGGAGCTGGGGCTGAAGTGGTCCAACCACCAGATTGTCACCGAGGCAGGGCAGCTTGGCAAATCCGGCAATATCGTACAGCGTTACAAAGCCCTGAAGGACTTAGAG
>JAEEKV010000025.1 GCA_016282595.1 Lachnospiraceae bacterium | reverse complement strand
GCAGGATACTGATTTTTACGATCCGTTTCATCTTTCTCATCCTCCGCGATCTCTCTTCTTTTTCAGCAAAAGTCCGGTGTTCAAGCCGCTGCTTTCTGCACCTGTGTCTTTATTTCCGGTTCCCACACCCTGTTTCTGCCCCCTTGCCTGCTCAGTTTGGCTTACAGCATGAGGGGATTGGGGCGTAGCTGTATTTCCTGTATGTTTGTGGGTTCCTGTTTTTTCGTAGCTGCCGGTATTTTCGTAGTTACCCGTATTATCATAGTTGCCCCTCCCGGCTGCAGGCAGATCCCCTGCAGCCTCTGTGGCTTCGGCGGCTCCGACAGGTTTACCGGATCCGGCTTTCTTATTTTTTGACCTGCCGGAAGATTCCGACAATTCAGAGTAGGCTCCCCCGGGCTGTGTGTGTACACTAGATCCTGCCTGGTTCGGATGTGCGGAAGCTGCTTCCTGCCGGCCGCCTTCCGCTTTCTGTCTTCTTCTCTCTGCCCACAGGGCTTCCAGCTCCAATCTCCTTAGGGCTATGGAAAACAGAAATACCATAAGTGCCGCAATGAGAAGTGGAATGGTGAGGCTCTTGGAGCTGCTCTTCAGCTTACTCTCGCCCTTCCAAACGGACTCTTCAGTCTTCAAAATCCGTCCGATCCGTTCCACAAAATCCTTTGCCTGCTGATCGGAGATCTCAAATCGATATTCATCCGAGAACTGCCGGATGGCAGCACTTTGTACCGCCGATACCACCTGGCCGTCCTTCTTTTTTACCACACTGAGATAGTAAATGCCTTCTTCTCCCTCAGGCAGGGCCGCCTCATAAACTCCGGGGCGCTTAGCCGAAAGCTTCAGCTCCTTTCGCTCCTTGTCCGGGCCTGTGGCAACGGCTTCGATCTCATATGCTGCATCTGTCTGCTCCGTAATGTAGCGGACTCTCTTTTCGCTGCCTTCCTCGTCTCCTTCCACATACTCTACCCGGTCTCCCGTATCCGTCTGATAGCCGTAGGAATACTCGCAGATCCGCTTCCACATAGCCACGGAATCCTCCTGGGCAAGAAGAGATCCACTCCAAACGCCTGCTCCATCCGTGGTCCAGGCCACACTTCGCCCCATACCATACTGCCATACGTCCAGTATAGGATCATCCTTATCGCTCTTAATGAGTTCCTGAGATCCGGGCTTGGGGGTCGTAGCCACATATCCCGTGATCTGCTCCGTGCCCTCCGAAAACAGCCCTTCCAGGATCTGATCCGATCGGTTCAGAGTCAGGTTAAAATTGCCGTTTTGCAGATAGGAATCACCGCTCATGAGCACTTCCTTGGCAAAGATCCTGGGAATGTCCGCTTTTTCATCTGCCTGATAAAAACGGCCGTCGCACTGCTTCGCCATATTCTCCAGCAGCTTTCCGTCTGCATCATCACCTACGGCTACGGTGGAAAGGGTGATCCCTGCCTGCTTGATGGCCCCTGTCAGGCTGGAAAAATCATTCGTTTCTCCCTGTCCGTCTGTCAACAGCAGGATATGCTTGATGGCAACCTCTTCATTGCTGATCTTGTCATAGGCTTCCTTTACAGCAGGACCGATCATGGTGCCGCCGCCTTCCCGGGTCTTTTTGATGCTGTCCTTAATGGCTTCCTTGTCCTTCACCTGTACGTAGGGCACCTGCCAGGTGGGAGAATCGTCAAAGGTGATGACTCCCACGTAGTCTTTGCTGCTCAGGTTATCCACCGCTCTACAGGCAGCTTCAATGGCCAGATCCAGTCTGGACCGGCCCCCTCCTTCGGCATCTATCATACTTCCGGAGTGGTCGATGACCATGAGCATACCGATGGCCGGGGTTTCATTAAGACCCCGAGGCTCCATATCTACAGGTAAAATCTCTTCCAGAACACTTTCCCGGTATCCACCCAGAGCGTAGCTGTTTTCTCCGCCGCAGGCGATGAGGCCGCCGCCAAAGTCTCTGACATAAGCCTGCAGATCCTCCAAAAGACCTTTGGGAAGATCTCCGATATAGACGTCATCCAGCAAAATGCTCCGATACAGAGCCAGTTTTTCCAGACTTTCCGGTGCATTTTTCACGGAAACGATATCATACTCCACATTGGCTGCATCCAAAACCCGGACCAGCTGATCGTAATTGACGCTCTTTCCCACGATCACCAGAAGTCTTTGCTGATCCTCCACCTTGGCATAGACGTGGTATCTGTCATTTTCCCCGCACTCATCTCCCTTGGCGTTGACGGTTACGCTGAAGCTTTCGCTTTCCTGGCCCCCCACTTCCATACCGAAGACAAAATTGTTTTCCCCGGGGAGAAGATGCACCTGCTGCTGTTGGATCCTGCGGGTAGCGGACATCAGATCAATGGTGGCATCCGTCTCATAGTTGCTCTCCACCTTCACCTGCATCCGGTAGGCATCTCCGGCGTGAAGCACGGAAGGGATCTGCACTTCGGAAGGATAGACGTCCTTTTTGGGCCGGGTATCGAAAAAGAGAGCGCAAAGCTCAATATCCGACTTCGACAGCGCTGTTTCCATCCGGGAAAGCCGCCCTTTGGTCTCTCGTCCGTCAGTCAAAAGCACGATCCGTCCCGTGGTTTTTTCATCAAACATGGTAACCGCTTTGGCTACAGCCCCCTCCAAATCCGTGGCTGTGGAGGAGGGAAGGGTCTGCACAGGGGTATAGTGATCCCCCTTTGTCAAAAACTGGTCGATCTGGGCATCCTGGCCAAAGGCAATGACGCCGTAATAATCCCTGGAGGGCTTTTTGGAGATCTGATCCGACAGATACTGCTCCATTCGCTCTCTGTTCTCTGCGTTGGAATCGGAAAGATCCACCAAAAATACGGTAGCCCTGCTGCTGCCCAAAACCGGAAGCCGAAGGTCCAAAAGAGCAGCCAGCAGCAAGAGGGCCGCAAGCCCCGTACAGATATAGACAGACAAGCGGCGGATCCGCTTTTTCTTCACAAACCAATAAAGATCCAGTCCCAACAATGCAAGAGCCAGCACCAGAAGAAGGTTACGAATACTCCTGCCGGAAGCCACTTTTTTCACTGTCTTGCTGTTGTCTGTTTCTACAGCTTCCAACCTGCCGTCGGATTCTGCTTCCATGGGAAAGAGCACCGCATAGAACTCCTGTCCCGCTTCCGTCTCTACGGAATAAATTCCCGTATGGGAGGTGTCCGTTGTTTTCGGATCCGGGGCTTTCCCCGTGGTAGGTCGCAGAGCCAAACTCTCCCCCGCGGTATAGACTTCTTTCTTTAATACGGACTGATCTGCCAGGTAGCGAACAGACCCTGCAAACAGCACCGGAAACTCTGCCAAAAGTGGCAGGTTGCTTTCCCGGATATCAAATCCCACAACTACTCTCCGGTTTCCGAGAAGATCGGTACCGTAATAGCCCACGCAGTCTTCTCCCACCATCAAAAATGGCTCTGACCAGGAGGGCACTTCGTAGGAAAAGGTCTTGTTGACACCAAAGGTAGCTCCCTCAATTCCCTTGGTGATCTCGCTCTTTTTACAGGTCACCTCTACATGTTCCAGCTCTCCGCTTTTTTCCTCCAGGCCGCCGAAGCGAAGGATCCCCTTTGCCTTCTTTGTCTTTTCAGAGGCCCCGGTCTGGGCCGCATTTGCAAAAGGATCTCCTGCTTCCTCGCCGTTCTCTGCCTGGCTGTCCCGGCTGTAGGTATTATAATCGTAAATAATGAGTTCTTCTTCCCCGATAAGGCTTTCCGATTCCACCTTGGGAAGGGTCTTTCCCGTTGCCGCCTGGTAGGCCTTTTCCAGATACCGATTGCCGCCGGAGGAGATCAGCGCAGCCTTCGCTTCGCTTCCTCCCAGGATAAACCCATAGTTCACATTATCCTTTTCCAGAGAGTCCGCAGCTTTCTCATCGCTTTCGCCACCTTCTCCCAGGAAGGTAATTCCCGAAATCTCTGCTTTGATATAGGGAATAGACTGCATATCAAGATCGGTAAAGAGTACATTTTTCTGCTCCCCGGCCTTGATCTCGATCCTCTGGTTTTGCAGAAGCTTTCCATCAGGATTCAAAAGACTGATATCGCATACAGCATCCTTATCGCTGTAATCGGATACCATGGCTACCGCACTTTCCCCCTCCACCGCCAGATAGGAAAGAGCCAGATTGTCCGCCTCTTCACCGAAGGCTACAATATTTAAGGTTTCATCTGCCTGCTGGATCTGCCTCTGTCCCCCTCCATCCGTCAGAACCAGAGTGGTATCAGCAGGAAGGGATTGTACCAGATCCGTGGCAGCGTTCAGATCCCCTGCCAGATCCGAGGGCTCTAACTGCCTTATGATCTGACGAAGTCTCTTATCAGAAGCCTGACCGGAATATAAAAGACCGGCTCTCTCATCACAGCTGATGAGGGTCACCTTTCCGCTTCCCACCAGGGCCTGCTTTTCAGCATACTCCTTAGCCAGCTCAAACCGGGTTTTCCCGCTCTCTGTCATATGCTGCATGCTGGCGGAGGTATCCATAACCAGGATGGTATCTCCCTTTCCCATAACCAGACTGTTTTTGATGGGTCCCATAAGGGCTGCCACCAAAAGCAGGGCAATGAGCATCTCCAAATACATCAACGGATCCGATAAGAACTTTTGCTTAAAAGAAGACATGGAATTAGATCCCTGAAGCCGTCTCCAGATCAGATTGGAGGAAACCGTCTTCGGGACACCCTTTGGTCTTAGCAGATATAGAATTAGAATCACCGGGACACTGATCACGAAAACCAGCGGCCACAAAAATTCAAATGCCATGTGTTATCCTTGCTTTTATTTCTGTTAAATCTACATTATATTTATTTTTTATCAGCTTTAAAATCTACGTTTATCGCCAATATGTTCTGTCTGTATATCTTGTTTTTTGCGTTTATCATCATCTAGTATGTCTTCCCTGATTCACAGCGGTAATCACGCCCACAGCATTCGCAAAGTTTCCGTCAGCACCCGTTCAAATCCATCCTTCGTGCTACATAGATAATGATCCGCTCCCGACTGCTCTGCGATACGTTCCACCTCTTTCAGAAAAGCTGTCATTTCCTTCTCATAGCCACTGACTGTCTTTTCATCCAAGCTGATCCTGACAGGCTCAAACGCTCCTTCCGCATCCACCAGTTCATAGGTTCCGAACTCTTCGATGACCTGCTCCTCTTTTGCCAGGATCTGCATAAGGATCACTTTTTGTCCTCTGTATTTTAAATACCTGCAAAGCTCCTCTCCTTTTTCCAGAAAGGATTCCTGCATAAAGTCCGAAATGAGAATGCTGATCCCCGGCGGCAGGTAGGGTACATGCCGGATGGCATCTGCCAGATCGCCGTTTCCCTGCATCTTCGCATCTTCTAATGCCTTCAGTGCCCGTTTGCAATTATTCTTTCCGCCGGAAAGTCGAAGCTGAGACAGACGATCCTCTTCGATGAGACTCAAGCTGATCCGGTCCAGATTGGAAAGGGCTGCGACTGCAACAGCTCCTGCTAATTGCTTGGAAAGCACATCCTTACCCCAAAAACCCATGGAAGCGCTCAGATCCAGAAAGAGATTTACAGCTCCTTCCCGCTCTTCCATGTATTCCCGGATATAGGGCTTATCCAGTCTGGCATAGACATTCCAATCGATACGCCTAAGATCATCCCCCGGAAGATACTCCCTGAAATCCGAAAACTCCGCAGAGTTTCCTTTATAAGAGGTCTTCCTTCTGCCCTGGTAACTTAATGTACTCTTCCTGGCAATAGCCACCCGAAGCCTGGACACCTTCTGGAAGAATCGACTGTCAAAGATCTGCGTGTCCGATTTCGCATCTGATCTTGTTTCTGACCTTGCTTCTGATCTTGCTTCTGTCATTGCTTCCGGATTTAGACTCGTTCTCCCGTCAAGGCTTCTCACAGACCTATCCTCATTCTCTACACTATGCAGTTGGTTTTGTTTTTCATCTGCCATACCGCTACATTCTCACAAGTTTTTACTGTTCTGAGTTCTTCACTAACATTTCATTGAATTGCAAATTACAAGTTGCGCAACTATTGCTTCTCTGCACAAATATCAAATATCAGCTTTTATCAGTTTACATAATTCTAATCAGCCATATGCGTCCAATCCATATTTCCCGATTATTCACCCCTGGGAATTCTCTCGAGAAAATCGCTTCCATCATCTTTATCCGCATCAGGGCGTCACGTTCTGCAGGATCTCCTCCAGCACCCGGTCGGAGGATACGCCGTCCGATACTGCATCAAAGCTGAGCACGATCCTGTGTCTCAACGTCGGCAGGAAAGCCCATCTGATATCCTCGAAAGAAATATTAAATCTACCTTCAATAAACGCTCTAGCCTTTGCCATGCGTAGCATTGCCTGTGCTCCTCTGGGGGATGCCCCTTCCCGGATATAAATGTTCTTCTGGTGGGTTGCTTCCACCAGGGCGATGAGGTGATCCATAACAGGCTCTGCAATAGGTACCTGACTTACCAGCTCCAGCATATGAAGCAGATCCTCCCGTCCGCAAACTCTCTGTGCCTCAGTCCCCTCTTCCTTACCCTGTTCGTATTCGGTAAGATAAACAATCTTCTTCAGATCCGGAGCCGAGGGGAAATCCAAATTTAGTTTACATAAAAATCTATCCAGCTGTGCTTCCGGAAGCGGATAAGTACCTTCCGTTTCGATGGGGTTCTGGGTTGCCAATACGAAGAAAGGCTCGGGGAGGGGATAGGTGGTTCCGGATTCCGTCACCGTTTTTTCCTGCATAGCCTCCAGCATGGCCGCCTGGGTTTTCGGAGTGGCACGGTTGATCTCATCTGCCAAAACCAGATTGGCAAAGATGGGTCCCTTACGAAAGCTAAACTCCGTTCCCTG
>JAEEKV010000193.1 GCA_016282595.1 Lachnospiraceae bacterium | reverse complement strand
TGAGCTTTATGCCCAGAAACGTGCGGAGAGCCAGCAGGCGGATCAGGAGGCCCAGAAGTAACTGGCCCGCCGCGGGGAGGAAGATAAAAAGATCCAGGCCGCAGAAATGAAGCAGGATGCACCTGAAAAACAGGAGAAAGGAGAGTAGTATGAAGCGGGTATATATCATTACGATCATAACTTGTCTGCTGTTGTTTGCTGCTTTCCTCGGAACCTTCCGGCTTTTGCATCTCTCCGGCGGAAAAGAGCATCTGAAGGTGGGCTTTATCTATGACAATGATGAGAGCACGCCATACACCTACAACTTCTCCCTGGCAAAGGATGCGCTGGAAAAAGCCTATGGTGAGAAGGTGGAGATCATAACCTGCAGTAATGTGCTGGATGATGAGATGGAGGAGCCCCTTAGGGATCTGGCCGGACAGGGCTGCGATATCATTTTCTTTAACGGCTACAGTGAGCTGGTGATGAAGCTGGCACCGGAATATCCCGATACCCAGTTTTGTCAGACCTCTTATATGGACATGAACGGAAAAAGTGTTCCGGAAAACTATCACACCTTTAAGGGTGAGGCTTATCAGGGCAGATATGTCAGCGGCATCGCCGCCGGCATGAAGATCAAACAGATGATAGAGGAAAAGATCATTACAAAGGATCAGGCCCTGGTGGGCTTTGTAGCCGCCTTTCCCACCTCGGAGGTCATTTCGGGCTATACGGCCTTTCTGTTAGGGGTCAGGTCCGTGGTGCCGGAGGCGAAGATGCGGGTTTCCTACACCCATACCTGGAGCAGCTATGCCCAGGAAAAAAATACGGCCAAACAGTTGATCAAAGAGGGATGCGTGATTTTGTCCCAGCATACCGATACCATCGGTCCCGCCATTGCCTGCGAAGAGGCATCCGAAAACGGCAGCGTCTATTTTGTAGGCTGGGGACAGAGTATGTCAGAGGTGGCACCCGGCTCTTCACTGGTCACTTCCAGGATCTGCTGGGAACCCTATGTGCTTTCGGCGGTAGATGCGCTCATGAAAGATAAAAAGATCGAGAGTGTTGTCAGCGGCAAGATCCACGGAACGGATGTATCCGCCGGATTTGATCAGGGCTGGATAGAAATGGAGGATCTGAACCTGCAGGTTGCTGCCCCCGGAACCCAGGCAGCCATGGATAAAGCCATTGAGCTGTTTAGCAAGGGCAGTGTTGACTTTGTCTTTCGGGGAGATTACACCGGAGTCAATCTGGAGGATCCCTCTGATACCATCAATCTTCAAAACGGTTATACCGAAAACGAGAATACCTCCTATCCTCTGTTTTCCTACATCCTCTCGGATATCATTACCATCGAAGAGTAGGAGCGAAAGGATTGCTTTTCAGCGGTAGCCGTAATCATTTTTCTCAGGGACGTAATCAGCTTTGAGAGTGCCGATAGCCAGGACATTTCCGAGGCTCTTATCCGGCTTTACATTCAGGTCACTGAGCCTTGCCTGAATATCCTCACCCGGGGTGTCCAGGCGGTAGGACAGATCTGCAGGGGCCTGTGCAAGGGCCACGACATAAACAGCATAGGTATGTGTTTCCGGCGGATATGGACCAGCATAATCCGCCGTTTTGTCTGTAAACTGCCCCTCCGTAAGAGAGGTGTCATCACAGGCTCCTTTGATCGTCTTACTGGCATTAACGTATCATAAAATATCCTGTCAATCAACAGCGTTTTTCGGGTGCATTTGCCACTGAAATTACGGTATAATGTGTTGTTGAGAAAAAGGCAAGTCAGTACTTTTACCATGGAGAAACCTATGAAAGTCGTTATCAATCGATCAAAGCTGGAGGCAGCAGAGGCAGTGTTTGTCTGTGATGCGGATGAATACAGCGGTGTGCAAAGGGTTGCAGGATATGTTGCCTCGGATATGGAAAAGGTCTTCGGCATCAAACCCGGCATCGGACACGTCCTTTGTCAGGGATTGCAGATTTTGTTCGGAACTCTGGGAAGGTCCAAGCTTTTGGAGGAGATCTGTGATGCATATGCTTTGGATCTGTCTGCAATTTCCGGAAAAAGAGAGTGCTATGAGATCCTCCTTGTAGACGGAAAACCGGAAGCAAAAAAAGAGGAGGGACAATGCATCCTCATCGCAGGCAGTGATAAGCGGGGAACCATCTACGGACTCTTTCGGTTTTCTCAGATGCTGGGGGTTTCCCCCTTTGTAAACTGGCTTTCCATTCAACCGGGAAAAAGGGAGGAGTTTGTTTTTGAATCCTCCATGGAGATCATTTCCAAAGAGCCATCGGTTCGGTATCGGGGCTTTTTTATCAATGATGAATGGCCCGCCTTCGGAACCTGGGTAAACAAGCGCTTTGGAGGCTTTAACAGAAAGGCCTATGAAGAGATTTTTGAGCTGCTGCTTCGCCTTTGTGGAAACTACCTCTGGCCTGCCATGTGGTCTGCCAGATTTTCCGAAGACGGTCCGGGACTGGAAAGTGCAAAGCTGGCAGATGAGCTTGGCGTTGTTATGGGAATGTCCCATCATGAGCCCTGCTTAAGGCATGGGGAGGAGTATAAATATCTGCGGGGAAAGGATTCCCCCTATGGAGATGCCTGGAGCTTTCTTTCAAACAGGGAAGGTATCATCCGATTCTGGAGAGACGGCCTGCTTCGAAACGGTGCATTTGAAAATGTGATCACCATCGGGATGCGGGGAGAAGCGGATTCCACCATTCTGGGAAAAGAGGCTACCCTTCAGGAAAATATCGATCTGCTGCGGGATGTGATCAAAACCCAGAATGAACTGATGAAAGAGTGCGTCAATGAGGATCTGTCCAAGACGCCCCGCATGCTGGCTTTATACAAGGAGGTGGAGCCCTTCTTTTACGGGGATGAAACCACCCGGGGACTTATGGGGGATGAGGAGCTTTCGGATGTGATCCTGATGCTCTGCGATGACAATTTCGGCAACCTTCGAACCGTCCCCGATGAGAAGATGCGAATGCACCCCGGCGGATACGGCATGTATTATCACTTTGATTACCACGGTCATCCGGTTTCCTACGAATGGGTGAATTCCTCTTCCCTTTATAAACCCTGGGAAGAAATGAGCACTGCCTATGAATTCGGGATCCGGGAGCTTTGGATCGTCAATGTGGGAGATATTTTCACCAACGAATATCCCCTGTCCTATTTCCTTTCCCTGGCCTATGACTACGAAAAGTGGGGGATTTCCAATTTGGATAGCCCCGCAGAATACACGAAGAAATTTGCGGAAGGTCTCTTTGGAGATGCTTTTTCAAAAGAGGATGTGGATGGCATCGCAGGACTTTTGAAGGACTATACCCACATAGCCAATAACCGAAGGCCGGAGGCTGTGAACGATCAGGTCTATGCCCCCATGGCCTACAGGGAAAGAGAGAGGCTGGAGAAAAAACTGTCCGACATGACGGAAGCTTTGGAGGCCC
>JAEEKV010000192.1 GCA_016282595.1 Lachnospiraceae bacterium | reverse complement strand
TCCTTACTGTTAATACCTCGACAGACGGCTTTCGGTTGCTTATATGTATAAAATTTTCTCACATACCCCACTATATGTAAAGCATTTTAGAATAAAAGCCTTGAGTTATGACGTCGTAAAGTGATACAATCATCTGAGTTTCACAGATATTGATAAATACTCGGAGGATATAAAAATGACTGAAGAAGAAAAAGTTTTTTTGAACCGCATCACGGAATACGCCAACAAAGCGATGGCTGACATCGATCCCGATCCCACGGTGACCCCTATTTCGCAGCAGCTTGAATATCTGCGTCCCGTGATGGAGGAGATCGCCTCCGAGACCGAAGAGGCTGTGGAGGATGTCTTTATCCGATATATGGATCTTGCATCCACCGTCGCTGCCAAGAAGCAGGAGGAGTTCGAAGAGGACTTCGTGGACTTCGCAGATCCGACTATGCAGCGGAAATTTAAATTCTGATTACGATTTAGAGCATTCTATGAGCGGTTGACAAGATCTGACCCTCCGGCTATAGATTTGGCAGACGCGGAGTAAATCTATTATGAATTACAAAAAGCCCTCGCAAGATTCATGCGAGGGCTTTTTACAACAGTTTCTCTAGACTGGTGCTTGTCTTATTTTACGATACGAACACGGAACACGCCATCAATGCTGCTGAGCTTATCAAGGGCATCAGCTGCAGGAGCTGCTTCCAGATCCATCATGGTGTAAGCAAACTCACCCTTGGACTTGTTAGCCATGTTGGTGATGTTTACGCCTGCATCGCCGAATACTGCCGTGAACTTGGTGATCATGTTGGCAACGTTCTTATGGAAGATTGCAACACGGCCTGCATCAGAGCAAACCCCAAGGTCAAGTGCAGGATAGTTAACGGAATTCTTGATGTTACCGTTCTCAAGGTAATCGCTGAGCTCTTCAACTGCCATGATCGCACAGTTGTCTTCGGACTCCTCGGTGGAAGCTCCAAGGTGAGGAGTTACCACACAGCCTTCCTGACCTGCAACGGTAGGATTAGCAAAGTCGGTCATGTATCTGCGAACCTTGCCGGCCTTAATGGCTTCGATAACAGCTTCTTCATCAAAGAGCACGTCTCTTGCATAGTTCAAAAGGATTACGCCGTCCTTCATCTTGGAGATGGCTTCTTTTCCGATCATGCCCTTGGTGGAATCCATCAAAGGAACATGGATGGTGATGAAATCGCAGTTTTCATAGATCTCATTTACATCTACAACGTGCTTTACGTTACGGCTTAAGTTCCAAGCTGCCATAACGGAAAGGTAAGGATCATAACCATATACTTCCATACCGAGATGTACTGCTGCGTTTGCTACCTGTACGCCGATGGCGCCAAGTCCGATGATACCCAGCTTCTTGCCTGCGATCTCGGTTCCGGCGAATTTCTTCTTTTCCTTCTCAGCTGCCTTGGCGATGTTCTCATCCTTGGCATCCTCTTTTACCCACTCGATACCGCCTACAATATCACGGCAAGCCATAAGCATACCGGCAAGAACCAGCTCTTTTACGCCGTTTGCATTGGCTCCGGGGGTGTTAAATACGACGATACCCTTCTGGGCACATTTCTCAAGAGGGATGTTGTTAACGCCGGCGCCTGCTCTTGCTACTGCAAGAAGGCTGTCGGGAAGATCCATCTCGTGCATGGAAGCACTTCTTACGAGGATACCGTCAGCAGCGTTTACGTCATCGGTTTTCTCATAGTTAGCATCAAACCCATCAAGGCCGATCTGGGCGATGGGGTTGAGGCATGCATACTTGAACATAATGTTTGTCTCCTTTTCGTTAGATAAACTCCGCAGCCATCTCATATAACGATCCGGAAGCTCCGAAGCGTGGCCAGTCGCTTCCGGATCATCATATTTCGATGTCTGCTCATTGGTATCATATTATGAATTCTTTGCTTCGAAGTCCTTCATGAAGGCTACGAGTTTCTCAACGCCTTCCTTGGGCATTGCGTTGTAGATGGATGCACGCATACCGCCTACGCTTCTGTGACCCTTGAGGTTTACAAAGCCTGCTTCGGTAGCTTCCTTAACGAACTTAGCGTCAAGATCTGCATCTCCGGTTACGAAAGGAACGTTCATGAGGGACCGATCCTTTGCAACAACGGTGCCCTTGAAGAGCTTGCTGGAATCGAGAAAATCGTAAAGGACTTTAGCCTTCTCCTCGTTGCGTTTCTTCATCTCTGCAAGACCGCCCTGTGCCTTAAGCCATTTGAATACCTTGCCGCAGATGTAGATGCCATATGCAGGGGGAGTATTGTAAAGGGAATCCGCATCTGCATGGATCTTGTACTTCAGCATGGTAGGTGTTCCGGGAAGGGTATCCTCAGTAATAAGGTCCTCACGGATGATCACGATTACAACACCTGCAGGTCCGATATTTTTCTGCACACCACCGTAGATTACGCCATACTTGGTTACATCTACAGGCTCAGATAAGAAGCAGGAGGAAACGTCTGCTACCAGGGTGTGGCCCTTGGTGTTAGGCAGCTCTTTGAACTTGGTACCGTAAATGGTATTGTTCTCACAGATATATACGTAGTCAGCATCCTCGGGAATGTCCAGATCGGAGCAGTCCGGGATATAGGAGAAGGTCTTGTCTGCGGAAGAAGCAAGCTCAATTGCCTCACCATAGATCTTAGCCTCCTGATAAGCCTTCTTTGCCCACTGACCCGTTACGATGTAACCTGCTTTTTTGTTCTTCATCAGGTTCATGGGGATCATGGCAAACTGCTGGCTTGCACCGCCCTGCAGGAAGAGTACCTTGTAGTTGTCGGGAATGTTCATCAGCTCACGAAGATCTGCCTCAGCTTCCTTGATAATGGTGTCATACACCTTGGATCTGTGGCTCATCTCCATAACGGACATACCGCTTCCGCGATAATCCATCATTTCATCAGCTGCTTCCTTCAGTACCTCTTCGGGCAAAACTGCGGGTCCTGCCGAAAAATTGTAAACTCTGGACATTTTTTCTTTCCTCCTGGATATAGATTATTTCTTATATGTTGCTAGAGGGTAAACGTTTTCGTGCTTTACCCTAACATCATAACATTTTAAGACTACTCCCCTGATGCGTCAAGTAGAATTTTGTTAATAATATAACAAAACGGGAGTTCCTACTTCTACCATTTCATAAAGCTCGCTCACCTTGCTGATGGGTGTATTTACACAGCCATGAGAACCTGCGGTTTTATAAATGGTTCCGCCAAAACGGCCTCTCCAGTTGGCATCGTGGATACCGATGTTGTTATAGACCGCCATCCAGTAATTAACGAAGGTGGCGTAATCCTCTCCCCTTAAGGTCCTGTTTCTCTGCTTGAAATATACATAGCAGACTCTCTCAGGAGTTCCGCGGCCAAGGGAGGTATTTCCGGTTACCACATCGGAATCCAGCTTCAACTTCCCGTTTACGTAGTAATACAGGTGCTGGTTGGTCATATCCACTTCAATATAGGTGGTTCCGATATCATTGATGCCGGTGAGCCCTGAAAAAGGAACCTGGGTGTATTCCGGAGTCCTGGAGGTCTTCAGACCATTGGGAAGAGCCCATTTTACATATTCCAGTTCCTTCTTGTAATCCACCTTACTGCCGTAGGTACCCTTTTCGATGGTAACCATATCGCCTCTGGTGGTCTTAATGGTACGAGGCTTATTCACGGTGGAATACTTGTCGCACATATCCTTTACATAGGTATCGATGGCGTCCTCGTCCAGCACCAGGTGTCCCTCTTCGTCCTTCATAAAGGTGCCGTCCTCGTTGAGCATGATCCACTCAGCGATCTGGGAAGCCCCGATGGTCTCTTTTCTTCCGCCGAAGTTAAAGTCGATCTCCGTCTTCATATAGGGCTTTAAGAGGTTCCAGTCATCCAGAGCCTGCTGCTGCTTGCTGTTAAACCACTGGGGGGTGTCGTAGCAATCCTTTTCAGTCAGGGTGATGTCATACTCTTTATTCTTGATCTTTTCGCTGATGAGATTTACCGCCTTCTCATGGTTGAGCATATCGGTGGTCTCGTCATAAAGATAGTACTCTCCCCTCTGGTTCTGGCGCACTTCGATGCGTTTTCCCAAAGGATCGGAATCGTCCTCCAAGTACTTTTGCTCGTCCAGAAAATCAGCCAACTGCTCTTCGTCATAACTGATCACCGGGAAAAGCTCCCTGGTTTTCAGCTTGGCATCGTTGCTGAACATGTACTTAAGGAGCTCCATAACATGTTGACCGTTTTGGATAGTCGCCAGATCCTTGGTGTAATTCTCGTCATAATCCGCTTCCTCCATGGAAAACTGATAGCTCTTGCCTTCCTTGTTGGTAACGGTGACAACAGGAATCTCCATATTCTTTTTCAGTTGTTTGTTCAGTGCATCTACTGTGAGATCCGCAGCATAAACGTTATTGACCGAGAGCCCCGGCATAAAGGTGTCGCGGTACCGATACCACAGATACCCGTATCCGGAAGCCGAAGTCAAAAGCGCCAGCCCGAGGAACACTCCCAATATGATGCCGATCACTTTTTTCATCTCAAACTCCCAACGAAAAATGAACTCCTATACTACAGCTTATGCCTCCTCCAGATCGGAAGCATCAAATACCTCATCAATGGGCTTACCTGCCGGAACCATAGGGAATACCTTATCGTCCGGATCGATAACAACCTCAATAAGGGTGGGTGCCTTGGTTTCAAGTGCCTTCTGAATAGCAGGCATAACCTCTTCCTTCTTGGTTACACGGATGGCCTGGCATCCAAGTCCCTGGGCTACCATACAGTAATCTACCTTATCTGTCAATACTGTCTGGGAATAACGCTTGCCGTAAAACAGGGTCTGCCACTGTCTTACCATACCCAGTACCTGGTTGTTGATAACAACCTCGATGATGGGGATATTGTAACGGCTTGCGGTTGCAAGCTCGTTCATGTTCATTCTGAAGCACCCGTCACCTGCGATGTTGATGCAGATCTTATCCGGATTGCCTACCTGTGCGCCGATGCAGGCACCCAGGCCATAACCCATGGTTCCCAGTCCGCCGGAGGAAAGGAAGGTGCGGGGCTTGGAGTAATGATAGTACTGAGCTGCCCACATCTGATGCTGACCTACGTCGGTGGTGATAATGGCCTCTCCCTTTGTAGCCTCATCGATCTGCTCGATGACATAAGGGCAGGTCAAAACATTCTTATCATAGTTCAAAGGATAGGTTTCCTTCAGTTCTTTAATGCGATTCTTCCAGTCGGAAAGGTCCTTTTGCTCAATCTTCTCGTTTAATACCTTCAGAACCTCCTTCAGATCACCGACTACGGAAGCATCGGTGCGGATGTTCTTGTTGATCTCAGCTGCATCGATATCGATGTGTACGATCTTGGCATCCTTTGCAAAGGTAGCCGGATTACCGATTACACGGTCAGAGAATCTTGCACCAAGTGCAATGAGCAGGTCACACTCGGAAACACCCAGGTTGGAAGCCTTGGTGCCGTGCATACCGATCATTCCGGTGTACATCTCATGGTTTCCGTCAAAAGCGCCCTTACCCATAAGGGTATCGCAAACGGGAGCATCCATCTTTTTCTGTAAAACAGCAAGCTCCTCAGACGCACCGGATAAGATCACGCCGCCGCCCACATAAAGGAAGGGCTTCTTAGCTTCCTTGATAAGCTCTGCTACCGTCTCAACAGACTCTACAGAGAATTCCGGAGTCTTTTCAGGCTCCTGCTTCGGTGCCGGAGTATATTCGGTCTTGCCTGCAGTTACATCCTTGGTGATATCCACAAGGACAGGACCGGGACGTCCGCTCTGTGCGATCTGGAAAGCTCTTCTTAACTTTCTTGCCAGGTTGTTGATGTCCTTGACAATGTAGTTGTGCTTTGTCATGGGCATGGTAGCACCTGCAATATCGATTTCCTGGAAGCTGTCCTTGCCAAGTGCAGGAAGGTTTACGTTACAGGTAATGGCTACAAGGGGAATGGAATCCATGTAAGCAGTGGCAATTCCCGTCACCAGGTTGGTTGCACCCGGTCCGCTGGTTGCCATACAAACTCCAACCTTTCCGGTAGATCTTGCATAGCCGTCTGCTGCGTGGGCTGCACCCTGCTCATGGCTGGTAAGTACGTGACGGATCTCATCCTGATGCTGATACAGTGCATCATAGATGTTCAAAATGGTTCCGCCGGGATAACCGAATACGGTATCAACTCCCTGCTCCTTTAAGATTTCGATTACGATTTCCGAACCTGTAAGCTGCATTTCAAAACTCTCCTTTATTATCAATCATTGCAATATCAATTTACTGATCACCGGGAACCGTGAGGATGGCACCTCTGTTACCGCTGGTTACCATTGCACAGTAGCGCTTCAGGTATCCGGTGTTTACGGAAGGCTCCTTGGGCTGCCATACTTTCTTTCTCTCAGCCAGCTCCTCATCGGAAACCTTCACATTCAGAGTCATATTGGGGATATCGATCTGGATGATATCGCCTTCTTTTACCAGTGCGATGGGGCCGCCCACTGCTGCCTCGGGAGAAACATGTCCGATGGAAGCGCCGCGGGATGCACCGGAGAAACGACCGTCTGTGATAAGGGCTACGGAAGAACCAAGTCCCATACCTGCAATGGCAGAGGTGGGATTGAGCATCTCTCTCATACCCGGGCCGCCTTTAGGGCCTTCATAACGGATCACAACCACGTCACCTTCCACGATCTTGCCGCCGAGAATGGCTTCAATAGCATCCTCTTCGCTTTCAAATACACGGGCAGGTCCTTCATGCACCATCATCTCTTCTACCACTGCAGAACGTTTTACAACGGATCCGTCGGGAGCCAGGTTACCCTTCAGTACTGCAAGGCCGCCTGTCTTGGAATACGGATTGGAAACCGGACGGATGACTTCTTCGTTGCGGTTCACTGCATTGGCAATGTTCTCGCCGATGGTCTTTCCGGTAACGGTCATACAATCGGTGTTCAAAAGACCGATGTCAGCCAGTTCCTTCATAACAGCGTAAACGCCGCCTGCCTCGTTGAGATCCTCCATGTAAGTAGGACCTGCAGGTGCCAGATGGCAAAGGTTGGGGGTCTTTTCGCTGATGGGATTTGCAAATGCAATATCAAAATCAAAGCCGATCTCATGGGCAATGGCCGGAAGATGCAGCATGGAATTGGTAGAGCAACCCAGTGCCATATCTACGGTCAGCGCATTTAAGATAGCGTCCTTGGTGATAATATCACGAGGACGGATATTTTTCTTCAAAAGATCCATAACAGCATATCCGGCTCTCTTTGCAAGCTTCAGACGCTCGGAATATACGGCAGGGATGGTACCGTTGCCGCGAAGTCCCATACCAAGGGCTTCCGTTAAGCAGTTCATGGAATTGGCGGTGTACATACCGGAGCAGGAACCGCAGGTAGGACAAACCTTTTCCTCAAACTCCAAAAACTCTTCGTCATTGATCTTGCCAGCTGCATGAGCGCCTACTGCCTCGAACATGGAGGAAAGGCTTCTCTTCTTGCCGCCTACGTGACCTGCCAGCATGGGACCGCCGGATACAAAGACCGTGGGAACATTCACACGGGCAGCAGCCATCAAAAGGCCGGGCACGTTCTTATCACAGTTAGGGATCATAACCAGAGCGTCAAACTGATGAGCAATGGCCATACACTCGGTGGAATCCGCAATGAGATCTCTGGTTACCAGGGAATACTTCATACCGATATGTCCCATGGCAATACCGTCGCAAACTGCAATGGCCGGGAACATAACGGGGGTACCCCCTGCTTCTGCAACGCCCATTTTAACTGCCTCTGCAATCTTATCCAGGTTCATGTGACCGGGAACGATCTCATTATAGGAACAAACAATACCCACCATGGGCTTTGCGATCTCTTCTGCGGTATATCCCAATGCATTCAGCAAAGATCTTGCGGGTGCCTGCTGTGCGCCCTGTTTCATATTATCACTCTTCATGTGTTACCTCCCGATTGTATTCTGTATGATGATTTACAATTAGCCGATGTTTGATGCAATGATATCGCCCATTCTGGCGGTACCGATCTGCTTCACGGATGCTCTCTCATCCTCATCCTGAGGCATGATATCAATGGTACGATAACCGCTTCGAAGTGCCTTCTTAACAGCCTTCTCGATGGCATCTGCCTCTATATCCAGGTCAAAGGAGAAGCGAAGCATCATGGCCGCGGAAAGGATGGTTGCGATGGGATTGGCAATGCCCTTTCCTGCAATATCCGGTGCAGAACCGCCGCTGGGCTCATAGAGACCGAACTTGGTATCATTTAAGGAAGCCGATGCTAACATTCCGATGGATCCGGTTACCATACTGGCTTCATCGGATAAGATATCGCCGAACATGTTCTCTGTCAGGATCACGTCAAACTGTGCAGGATCCTTTACCAGCTGCATGGCTGCATTATCCACCAGCATATGCTCTAAGGTAACCTCTGGGTAGTCCTTTGCCACCTCTTCCGTTACACTTCTCCAAAGGCGGGAGGAATCCAGCACATTGGCCTTATCCACGCTGGTGACCTTTTTTCTTCTCTTCATAGCAATATCGAAAGCCTTGATGGCAATCCTTCTGATCTCAGACTCAGAATAGGTCAACGTATCAATAGCCTTTTTCTCGCCGTTTTCCTCAAAGGTCTTTCTCTCTCCGAAATACAAACCGCCCGTAAGCTCACGCATGATCATCATGTCAAAGCCTTTCTCGCTGATCTCGGTCTTCAGCGGGCAGGCAACGGAAAGCTCTTCATATAAAATAGCAGGCCGAAGATTTGCAAACAGGTTCAGGGCCTTTCTGATCCCTAAAAGTCCTGCCTCCGGTCTTTTGGACGGCTCCAGCTTGTACCAGGGAGACGTCTTGGCATCGCCGCCGATGGAGCCCATCAGTACTGCATCTGCTGCCTTTGCTTTTGCAATGGTCTCATCTGTCAGGGGTATGCCATAAGCATCAATGGATGCCCCGCCCATTAATACATCTTCAAAGTTGAACTCATGTCCGTAAACGGCAGCCACCTTATTTAAGACCTTTTTCGCCTCTGCTACGATCTCAGGACCGATGCCGTCACCGGGAATACATACGATATTTGCCTGCATAATTACCTCCAAAAAAAGAGTATGATAAAGAAAACCAATCTCTATCATACTCAAAATGTGTCTTATTTGCAAGAGACGGGATAAATTTCTTTTCCCGCTTTGGCATTTTAGATAAGGCCGGGAGCTCTCTGTCCTCTCTCAATCTCTCTGTGAGGATGGATCAACTGCTTGATAATGGGCTTTTGCAGCTTTGCCTTCGGCTGATCCGGATTCATGGCAACGATCTTGTCCACGATGGGGCCGGCAAAGTCATTCTTCGTGGTCACGTTTTCAATGGTATTTGCCAATTTATCCTGTTTTGCCAGATTCTTCTCCTTCACATAGGCAAGGGATGCATCAAACACTGCGGTA
>JAEEKV010000191.1 GCA_016282595.1 Lachnospiraceae bacterium | reverse complement strand
GCAGCATCCAAAACCTTCAGCTGGTAAGGCTGCGGCGCGATCTCTGCCATATCCTCCGGCTTGGGCATCGGCTGCCCGGGTGTCAAAGTTGTAACTACGCTTTTCAGTACGGTACTAGCCGGCTCCATCTTAACGGAGAATACCTTTTCGGGATTGGTACTTGTCACTCTGTAAAAGTCGATGGTGTAATCGGTATAATACTCATAAAGAGGGCTCTTTGAATGAAAATCCAAATGAAGCGTCTCGTCGTTGAACAGCATCGCTTCCACATCCACGATCTGCTCAGCGGCTTCGATCCTGGCTACGTTTACCTGATCCGTGCCATAATAACCCACGCAGAACGATGAACGCTCACCTGCGCTTCTGGTATCACGTGCATCGGTTTTGAAAATGTTGAATTCCTTACGAACCTCATTGGTGCCGGAAGCATAGAGAAACTTCGTTGCCCAGGTAGAGTAAAAGACGGAATACACCTTCTTTGCAGTCAGGTCCAGCTCCAGGACCACGCTGCCATCCAGTGTTTCCGCTTCGGACAGATATGGGGTTACCAGTTTGGCAAGCGTAGAATTGGCTTCAATCCCGCCCTTGTCAACCTTCAAATACGCATACTCATGCTCTTCTTCATGCAGATCCTTTTCGGTCGGCAGACCAAATCCTGCTTTTTCTGCAGAGGTTACGACCACGGAATCTCCGCCTGCACCGTTTTTGATATCTTCGATCAACTTATCCAGGGTACCGCGCTTGGCCTGATCGGACAGACCGGACTGTGCGCCCAGATAGATGTATCTCGCCGTTTCTTCATTCCGTATATAGGTAAAATGCTGGATCCAGCCGGTCACGCCCCAAACGGTAGCTGCCATCATGATAGACATCACCAGCAGTACCACTATCATCTCCACCAGGGTGAAGCCGCCTGTTTCCTTTCTGATCTTTCTGTTATTCATATGCAAAACCTCCTGCGACCACATAACACCCAAAGCCATACGTCTTTTGGTTTTGATCCGTATGGTTTTGAGCAGTCGCAATTTACATAACTATACATACTTACATTAGCACAAAATGCCTTTAATTTCAATGTTTGAGACCGCAGTCTTCTGATATTGTTATCGGCACTTCGGGTGGTTTTGTTTAATCCTTTGTGGTTTGTCAATCCTTTTTCCATCGTTTTGTATATTTTTATGATTTTTCACAAAACGAATGTTCTTATAGTTTCCATAAAATCACGTTATTTTTCGTGTTTTTTTGTGGAAAAAGTGGAAAACTTCGTTTATAAGTCATTTTTTGCGATAAAATCGTTGCTGTCATTGTGGAAAACTTTTTCGGGAGGGTGTGCAAATTTCCTCTTGATTTTTCGGGTCGTTGTGCAAGTTGCCGAAATTTATAAAAAATTAGTTACAGTAAAGCAGGAACTCCACCCGCATCGAACAGACAGTCGCGTAAGCGACAGTAGAGGCGCAAGGCGCCGTGTCTGTGAGATGGCTTAGTGGAGTTCCTGTGAATAGTAACAATATTCTATTTACTTTACCTTAGCCCCCTTTGGCAATCCCTTCTTTTTCAGGATAGGTCCATAGGTGCTCTTTTTGCCCTTGGGCGTTTTGACCACGGCCTTGGCATGGATCCCGGAAAAGGCCTTGGCTCCGATGCTGCTCTTTTTCAGCTTCTTTGTCTGGATGGTGATCTTCTTTAAGTTCTTGCAGCCGAAGAATGCCTGCTTGCCGATCTTCGTCACAGTCGCCGGGATCGTGATCTTCTTTAAGGAAGTGCATTGATAGAATGCCTTGTCCCCGATCACGGTGGTCTTCTTCCCGACAGGTGCGCTCTTTAACTTCTTACAGCCGCTGAAAGCACCGGCGCCGATGGTGGTGATGCTCTTTCCGCCGGTTACCTTGGTCAGATTACCGCAATTTGCAAAGGCGTTCTTTCCCACGGTCTTAACAGAAGCCCCAACGGCAACCTGGGTGGCTTTTGCCCCCTTCATGGCACCTTCGGCGATGGAAGTGATCTGATACTCCACGCCTCCTATGGTGACTGCGGAATCGATGGTCACGCTCTTTGCGCTCTTTGCCTCTTCCGAAAGTCCGGTAAAGGCCACTTCCGGCGTTTTTTCATCGGAAACGGTGACTGTATAGGTATTACCTGTCTTATCTTCTGTCAGTTTCTGTCCTACAGCCTCGGGTTTTCCGTTATCTGTGGTCTGTCCGCCTTCTGAACCATCACCGCGCTCCTGCTTGGTTTCCTGTCCGCCTTGATCCTTTCCGCCGGATATATCTACAGGGAATTGAGAACTGTCCGTCACATCACCGATCACGAAGGTTACCTCATTTTCCCCCTTATACCGGCCCATGCCGATCAGGATGATCCGGGCCTGCCCCTTCTCCTGGTTGTTCATATAAACGGTTACATAGTCCTCCCATTCCTTCAGTATGGTATTGCCGTTTTTCAACATTACGTTGGGATATAACTTTTCTCCCGTATAGGCTACCGTCTTGTGTTCTCCTATGGCCGTCATTCCCGCAATGGAGATCTGCTCTGATTCCGGGATCGGATTATCTTCTCCCAGGAAAATGGAGAAGTTCACGTTTTCCTTGGTGATCTTGCCGCCTTCGATCTCAATGGAGGCAGTTGCATCTGATCCGTTTTGCCGGGAAACAACGCCCTTCATGCTGACGGTTTTGGCATCCGCTCCTTCGCCGACGGTTCTCTGTACCAGGAACTCGTCTCCTGTTTCTCCTTCCAGTCTGACATTGCAATCCGCCTCGCCGGAAAGGGCAACCGCTGCCACATTTTTCTGTGCGGCATTGACATTGGCAGTGACACTTTCTCCGTTGGTGGTCACGGACAGGATCTTGTCCCCATCCATCATAGTCAGATCCACGCCTTCTTTTCCGCCTGTATTCTTAAATACCTGGCCTTCATCCGCCGGAAGATAGATGATCCCCTTCCGCTCCACGGGATCGTTGTCCGTATCCGTCATAATTCCCATGGCCTGCACCTGGAACACGGCATCCTGATACTTCTTGGCCACGGTCAGCTTATTGTCCTTAACGGTTGCCATCTTTGTGCCGTCGGCTGCGTTAACCTCATAGTTGCTGCTGCCCACCAGCGCCATCTTCATCCGGCCGCTGGCCTCATTTCCCAGGCTCTGCCGCATACGATATCTCATACGATAGCGCATTCTGTATCTCATACGGTAACGCATTCTGTATCTCATACGATAACGCATTCTGTATCTCATACGGTAGCGCATTCTGTATCTCATACGATAACGCATTCTGTATCTCATACGGTAGCGCATTCTGTATCTCATACGATAACGCATCCTGTATCTCATACGATAGCGCATTCTGTATCTCATACGATAACGCATTCTATATCTCATGCGATAGCGCATACGATATCCCATACGGTAAGCAAGCTGTCCGCCGTATTTGGCATCCGCAAGCTTTTCAAGATCTGCGCCGTCCGTTACCCAGGCCTCATAATTGGCCTCATCCTCACCGCTCCAGGTATATGCCGGTTCCTCGGAGTCATCCACGCCGTATTTCTGATACAGAGCCTCCTCGGTATCCGTCCACCCGTCTTTCTCATATTCCTCGGAAGTAGCCGCGCCTACCTTCTTATACAGCGCCTCCTCTGTATCGGTCCACTCAGCCTTTTTAAATTCCTCTGCAGAGACTGCTCCTTCGACCTCCTGATACAGTGCCTCTTCCTCTTTGGACCAGGGCTCTTTTTTAAAGGATGTCTCGTCAATGGGATCCGCCTCTTCCAGCAGATCTTCATCCTCCGAGGTCCAGGGAGCCTTTTTATACTCCTCTGCGGTAGCCATATCATCAGCGCTCATGGCCTGATATGCTGCTTCCTCATCACCGTCCCAGGGTTCTTCCTCAAATTCCTCAGCGGATGCCATGCCCAGATCATCCAGCATCGCTTCCTCATCATCGTCCCAGGGATCCGCATCAAAGGCAGCCTGATCTACCACGCTTTGGGTCTGGAAGATCCTCTCTTCCTCCGTGGTCCAGGGTTTCTCCCTGTAATCTTTAGCGGAAGGCATCTTGTTTTTGTCCTTCCAATCCCCGGTTCCGTTCTGGTAAGCCTGCTCTTCTTCCTTACTCCAGGGCATCTGATCGTAAAGCTCCTGGTCATCCTCGCTCCAGTTCAGGCCTGCGCTTTGATATTCGGCCTCATCCTCGTCAGTCCAGGTACCAAACTCATCATCCTCCCCGATGATCCATTCCCAGTCCTCATTGGTCTCGGCATTCATTCCCCTGTCCATATAGACCATGGAATAAACATCATAAGGAATGTAGGACATAAAATAGGTATCCCCACTGCTGGTCTTCTTCGGATCCGTTCCCCAGACAACGGATTTGCCCTTGGAATCCGGACCCAGATCGTAGCTCCAGGCTGCAAACTTGCTGTTTTTCTTGGTAACATGGATCACTCTGTCCTCGCCCGGCCAGTTGCTGTCATAGATATGGAAAAGTGCAGAGCCGTCAGCCAGGATATCTGCCTGATACAAAAGCACCGCATGACCTTCCTGCTCTGAGCAAAGGCCCAGGATCACGGGATTTGATTCCTCCATCACTTCCTTTACCAAAAGATCCAGGTCGCTGTTTAACAGAAGGCAAAGCTGTACCCGGATATCGTACTGGGAGATCTGCATCTGCTCGATGAAGGTCTTCAGCTCATCCTTTCCTGTGGGATCGCCCCAGTCATTCTTCAGCTTCAGCTGTCCCACATACTGTGCCGCCTCATCATAATCGGAAAGATCGATGCCGTTATCGGCGGCAAACATAGCGCCCGTAGCGGACAGACCGTAGCAGCTTCCACCCCACTGGTCATTGAAATATTCGTACATCTTCTTTCCCATGGCGCCGAACATTTCCTCGTAGCGCTCCTCGGGAATATAGTAGTCTCCCTTATAACGAAGTCCACCGGTCTTTTCATTGTTCTTCAGGGAATATCCCACTTCCTTTGCGGTAACCTTTTTGGTAAAATAGCCCGGCTTTCCTTCTGATCTTGCCTTGTCGATCCTTGCATAGGAAGCATCCGTCTTCTGCGTATCGAATTTCGTTCCGTTACCACCGGCCAGACGGGTGGGATCGCAGCCGGCGAACATTTCGTCTGAGCTGACATCTTCGGATAAAGTAAAGCCGTCGGAAACATAGATCCGGTAAAGGCCCCTGCAGTTTTTGAACATCCTGTCTGTATTTTCCACATTTTTCGTATCAAAGGAGGAAAGATCCAGGGGATTGATGGCAACGCAGCCTTCAAACATAGAGCTCATATCCGTTACATTCCCGGTCTCCATGTCTCCCAGCTTCAGATCATCCAGTGCATTACAGTTTGCAAAGAGATGTCCCATATCCTTTACATTTTCGGTATTCAGATGGGAAAGATCGATGCTTTCCAGCGACTCACAGCCTTCAAACATGCCGACGATGCTGGTAAGCATCTCGGAATCCGGCCATATACCGTTTGTATCCTTCATCAGGGTAACGCTTTCCAGACTGCTGCACCCGGAAAAAAGTCCTTCCATAGTTTCGATATTTCTGTAGTTAAAGGCGCTGACATCCAGATTTTTCAGACCTGCGCAGCCGGAAAACATCTCGGAAACATCCACGCCGCAGTCCCCGTTGGGATCTATAAATTCGGAGTAAAAGCCACTAAGATCCAGGCTTTCCAGAGCCTCACAGTTTTTAAACATGCCACTCATGGAAGCAGCCCCTGTTGTATAGAACCCGCTGGTATCCAGCCCTATCAGCTTTTTGCAGTTTTCAAACATCCCATCCAGGGCCAGAGCCTCGCTCACATCGAACTTATTCTTATCAAAGGTCAGACTCTGCAGATTTGAGCAGCCTGCAAACATCTCTGTCAGATCGGTTGCATCCTTCGTGGAAAAGCCGGAAAGATCCAACGTCGTCAAACCGCTGCAGCCTTGAAACAGGCCGTACATACTAAAAACCGAAGAGGTATCAAAGGCGGCAAGATCCGGTTTGTAAGGAGTACTCTTTCTACCCAGATTCTCCAGGCTGCTGCAATCACGGAACATGTAACTGATATCCTGGCAGGTGCTCGTAACAAACTGTTGTCCGAAGTTGATCTGCTTCAGATTTTCGCATCCGTCAAAGTAATTGGACATATCCGTAGCGCTGCTAGTATCCAAAGAACTCAAATCCACACTGGTAAGAGCAGAACAACCTGCAAACATCGCAGACATGAACTCTGCATTTGCAGTATCCAGACAGCCTGCAAGATCCATGGATATGATACCGCTACAATGAGCGAACATACTATCCACGGAATATACATTGGAAGTATCAAAGATCCAGTCGGTTTGTTTCGGATCATTCGAAGGTTCATCTATATACCCCTCCAGGGAAACCGATCCCTCTAAGGACGCACATCCGTCAAACATGGCAGCGCAGTTGGTCAAATTCCCTGTAGTCCTGGGGAAATAAAACTCTATAAGGGATGCACATCCTGCAAACATCTGGTAAGTGCTCTCGCATACCGGGGCATCAAAAGGAATAAAGCTTTTGTCATTGTCAATGGCTCCCCAGTTTCTCATCCATTTCAAGGCCGTACAATCCGCAAACATCCTGTCCATCTCCACTGCAGAAGAGGTATTCAGATTTCCCACATCCAGCTCTTCCAGGGCGCTGCATCCCTCAAACATGGATTTCATATTTTTCACGCCGGCAGTGTCCAGCCCCCGGATGTCCAGATAGGCAAGTCTGTCGCAGAACCTAAAGCACCCCATGCTTTCGTCATCGTCATACAACTTGACCCCTTCTTCGATCACTATACTTTTCAGATCGTGGGCAGCATTGGGAACGATCTCCTCTTCGAAAAAGCTATCGGTGCTGTTTGCCCCCAGGCTCTCAAGCTGTACCCGGCAGTCCTGTCCCTTGGCCTTGATGGTTTCGGGGATATAGATCTCCGTATCCGTTCCGATATACTGCTTCAGTTTCACAGTAGCAGGCCGGATCTGTCCTTCCTCCGTCTGGGAGAAGCTATAGTCATACTCCCAATCCTCAATCGTGGTTTTATGGGCTTTGGTCAGATACCCCGGCCTTGTCTCCCCCTGATCCGGAATGGCGTAATTGGCGCCATAATTTTCATCTTTATCGTCGAGATTCTGACCTGCGTAGCTGGTTCCTCTACCCCCTACCAGGGCCGTGCAGTTCTGGAACATAAGATTGTTGCTATCGGTATCAACCTTCCCGATCTGAAAACCATCCGACACCAGAATGGTCCTAAGCTTGGGGCAATCCATAAACATAAAGCTCATACCTGTAACCTCTGCGGTCTGAAACATCCCCAGATCCAGAGTTTTCAATTCCTTACAATATGAGAACATGCTGGTCATACTCTTAACCTTTGCAGTTTGAAAACCCTTCAGGTTCAGGTTTTTCAATTTCTCACAGTAACTGAACATTCCTTCCATGGAAAGGACCTCTGATGTGTCAAAGCCGCTCAGATCCAGAGTTTCCAGGTTATGACAATAGTTGAACATATTACTCATATCTGTTACACCACTGGTATCCAGTCCGGACACATCCAACTTCGTCAGATTGTTACAGGCCGAAAACATATCGCTGGAATCCGTTGCTGCCTTAACGCCCTTGGCGATCTTTATGGAAGTAAGATAGGCGCTGTTAACTTCCCGCAGGAT
>JAEEKV010000190.1 GCA_016282595.1 Lachnospiraceae bacterium | reverse complement strand
CTCGCACCAAGGCTGCGATGGGCACCCTCTTTGCACAGATCGTATATGAAGGAAAGTGGTTCTCTCCTCTTCGTGAGGCTACCCAGGCTTTCATCGAGAGCACCCAGCAGTATGTAACCGGTGAAGTGAAGTTCAAGCTTTACAAGGGCAACATCATCAAAGCCGGAACCACCTCTCCCTACTCTCTTTACAATGAGAGCATTGCAAGCTTTACCACCGGTGATCTTTACGATCATCATGATGCAGAAGGCTTCATCAACCTGTTTGGCCTTTCCACCAAGGTTCGCGCCATGAAAATGCAGCAGGCCCTTAAAGACTGATGAAAAGCATACTCATAGCACTTATCCTGTATCTGTTGGTGATGAACGTAATCGGTTTTTCACTCATGGGGATCGATAAAAGCAAAGCCAGAAAAAGAGCCTGGCGCATACCGGAATCTACTTTGTTCCTCTTTGCGATCTTCGGCGGCAGCATCGGAAGCATCATCGGGATGTACGTCTTCCGTCACAAGACCAAACATTGGTACTTCGTGGTGGGGATGCCACTGATCCTGATCCTGCAGCTCATCGGATGCTATATGCTGCTTCGGATTCCCTTTACCATCACCATCTTATAAACTTGTAAAAAAGAATGGACTGCGGTAAACTAAAAGTAGCCGCAGTCTTTTTTTGCGTAAAATTGCCAGCAAACCACAAAGGGAGGCATCAACTATGTATATCGCCATCGTAGCCGACAATGTAGCGGACCGCAAGCAGGCGGAGCGTCTTTTAGGAAGGGCCAATACTGCCCTTGCTCCTACCCTCGGCACCCTCTATATCTCTTCTTATGGCGACGAGTCTTCCTTTTTGCATGAATGTATGAAGTATGATCTCTTCATTCTGGACTTTGATAACGATACCGCTCATAGTCTGAAGATCGCCGAGCAGCTTCGGGAAATGAATGTTCCCGGCATTGCTGCCATCTGCAAAAGTGCGGAAGAACCTTTTTCCTATGAGACTGCCATTGCAGGCGTTTATACCCTTGATAAGCCCATCCTTACTGCACCCCTGCACAAGCTGATCACGGACGCTCATCAGGAAGCCGAGGAAAGACGCCGCGCCGCTACCCTTATCGAGCTTCGGGGAGAAAAGGATACCCACTACATTCCCAAGGATGAGATCGTATATATCGATATCAACGATCTGCAGCACACTTTGGTCTATCATTTATCCGACGGCACTACCCTTCCCATGGTGGGTACTGTCTGGGATGTGGATCGGGCTCTTGGTATGTATCCTCAGTTTCAGCTGAAAACCAAAACCCTTGCCGTCAATATGGACTATGTGAAGGAAGAGGACAAAAAAAGCATCCTCCTTACTACAGGAGAACGCTTTTCCTATCCGCTTTTACAGCGGCTGTTTCCAAATAAGTAATCTCAGATTCTACAACGTCACAATGATACCGCCGTCTCCGGCATACAGGGAGCTGACCCCTGCCGTATTCATCACCAGAACGGATCGATATCCCAATACCTTTTCACAAAGCTGTCTTACATATTCCGCTCTCTGAGGCGCATTGCAATGGGTGATCATCAGGGATCTGTCCTTTGCGTCCGGTTTTTCCTTTGCTATGATATCTACCATTTTTGCCAGGGCCTTTTTCATTCCCACAGCCTGTCCCAGCTGCTGGATCTCCCCTTTTATGGTAGAGGAAAGCACGGGCTTAATGGAAAGGGTGGAGGCCACCAGGGATTTCAGTCCCGTCAGTCTTCCGTTTTTCCGAAGAAAATCCAGATTATCCAATACAAAATAAGTAGTCATATCATCCCGGTATGCGGAAACCTTTTTCACGATTTCATCAAAGGCCGTACCCAGTTTTGCCAGGGACTCGATCAAAAATGCGATCTGTGTCATTCCGCAGGAAGCCGAGCAGGAATCGAATACATACACGTTTCTTCCCGGATTGTCCTCCAGATACATCCGCTTTGCCAGCTCTGCACTGTTGTAGCTTCCGGAAAGAGCTCCCGAGAGGGTCACCACATACACATCGGTGCCTTCCGGAGTATCCATGGCCTGCATATACCGCTCAGGCGAAGGACAGGCTGACTTGGGACAAACGGGACTTTCCGCAACCCGCTTTAAAAAATCTGCCTGGTCAAAGCCTTCATCATCCCAGGTTCTGTAATCACCTACCACCAGTTCCAAAGGCGCATGCTCAAAATGCGGATCCGCTTTTTTCTCCTCCGGTAATTCACCACAGCTGTCTATAATGATCTTGTACGACTTTTCCATTACATCCATCCCCTATTGTTTTATGCATCAAAACCATAACATGTAGTTTTCATTACTAGGTATCATAGCATGTTTTTTACAAAAAGGAAAGAGGGATTGTAAAAAAATCCCTTTTTGTCTATAATGGGGATGCTATGATATCACTGAAATTCCTACACAAAAACGAAATATCCGCCCAGCTTCTTGAAAAGGGCACCTTTGACTCTTTTCTTGTCAGAGAGATCCTTTTGATCGGCAGCTATACCTTTCATATCAAACCATCGGAGGATGCTTCCGAGCCCATGGCTTACGGGCAGCTCCGTCCCATGCTTGGGGAATTTTTAAAGCTCTCCCCATCGGATAATCTACGGGGCCAGATCATTTTGTGTGCGTCCGACTCCTATCAGAATACACTTCTGAATCACCCTTCCTTTACAGGGGATCCGGAGCTCATCAAGGGGCTGATCCTCACCTTCCGTATAGAGGGTGATCAGGTCACTGCCCTCACCGGAATTTCCCATGCTTCCTTCACCCTTGACAGAAGCATGGACTCCTTATGGGATCAGGGAATTAAAAAAGCCTTCGATAACACCAGTCTCTCCTATGAACTGATGTAATCAAAGGCTCTCTTTTCTTGTTATGCAAACCAGTTATTCTCCCAGATACGCAACAACCTCAACTTCGCAAAGCACGTTCTTCGGAAGGGTTTTAACTGCGACGCAGCTTCTTGCGGGTTTATGCTCGGAAAAATACTTAGCATAGATCTCATTGAAGGCTCCGAAGTCTCCCATGTCTGCCAAAAAGCATCCTGTTTTTACCACCTTCTCATATCCTGCCCCGGCTGCTTTTAAAAGCTCCCCGATATTCTTCATAACCTGCTCGGTCTGCGCTTCGATGGTTGCCTCTGCGATCTCTCCTGTTTCGGGAATGATGGCAATCTGGCCTGAAGCATAAAAGAAATCTCCCGCAATGATCCCCTGGGAATAGGGGCCGATGGCTGCAGGGGCCTTTTCTGTACTGATTACTTGCATGTTGATATCCTCCTCCTGATTCTATATTGTTAGCATATGCTTACTTTCTTGTATCCGGCTTCCTTCTGTACTTTCTCAGTCTATAAAACTCACCGTCACATAGAAGCCTCTCTTATTCTCTTCCACCTTTACCACGGTTCCCTCACGAACCAAAAGCCTGTCTCGAAGCTCTATATTCCCCGACATGGCAAGGGAGGGATCGATGGTGTAATAGTAACTGCTGGGAAGCTCGCCCTCGCTTACCGTTACCTTCTGTCCTTCCTCAAGCAATCCCGGGCGCTCCATTTTAAAAATCATATCTCTCATGGATCCAGTCTTCCTTACTCTGTCAAAAGTCTTCTGATATCGATCTCGGATTCGGAGATCTCATCCCGGGGCTCCTGCTGGGTCTTTTGGGCCTCCTGATCGGCCTCCTTCTGATGCTCCTCGGCTGCTCTCTTAAGCTCATCCACAGGAAGGTCTTCTCTTTCCAGAAGCTTCGTAAAGGCCTCTACAACCTTGGGATCAAACTGCGTACCGGAACATCTGCGAAGCTCTGCAATGGCATCCTTTTCCGGCATTCCCTTGTGATAGGGTCTGTCATTTACCATAACGTCGTGGGAATCCACACAGGCAATGATACGGGCGATCAGCGGGATCTCTTCTCCCTTTAATGCGTTGGGATATCCCGTACCATCCCATTTCTCATGGTGACACAGGATACCGTCTGCGATCTCTGCAAGCTCCGGTGAACTCTTGGCTATACGATAGCCCTTTACCGTATGCTGCTCGATAACGTTTCTCTCTTCTGCCGTCAGCTTGCCCTTCTTTTTAATGATATCCTGGGGAATTGCCACCTTACCGATATCATGCAGCGCCGCCAGCAGCTCCAGTCTTCCGATGATGGCATCCGACAGACCCATTTCCTTTCCGAGTCTTGCCGCCATACGTCTGGTTCTCTCTACATGTTCCTCTGTCTGGAAATCGCTTTCCGCAAGGGTCTGCTTTAAGGAGTTTACCAAAGAGCTGGAAGCCGATTTTTCCTTCAGCATCTTCTTGTTCTGCATACTGGTTCTGGCATCCTGCAAAAGCTTTTCGAAATTGGATGCCGAATTGTCCTTGATGGCAATACCATACTCCAGGGATACAGGCATCTGATCGTAGAAATCCAGGATCTCTGCCCGGATATTATCCATAATGTCGCTGGCGTCCGCATCAGAGGTTCGCTCCAAAACCACCACAATATCGCCGTTATCCAGCTTCGCACAGAAAGCATCCTCTCCGGCACGTCTTCTGATATACCGGGCGATCTGCTTCATAACGCCATCGCCGTACTCCGTTCCGTAGGCTTCGTTGATGGCGCGCATTCCATCCACGTTACAAACCACGATAGCCACAGGCCAGTATTCGTCATCATTCCACTGAGGCATCTGGGTATAGAAGCTCTGCTTGTTGAAAAAGCCCGTGATGGAATCATACAGCATGGAGTTTTCCAGTTGAAAGAAGGTCTGTCTGTTGGTGGTTACATCATGGAACACAAACAGCTTTCCGATCAGTCTGCCTACCTCGTCCTTCATACAGGAAAACTGACATTCCATGATCCTGCTGATACCGTTATCTTCATAGATCCAGTCAAACTCCTGATCATTTTCCGTCCCGGACAGGCCTGTAAAGAACTGTGCACTGATAAACTCATCAAGGGTCATTCTGCCGTTTTCAAATACCATGTCCGGCATCATCTTTTCCAGATACACACTGTGATCCACCAGCATGCCTTCATAGTCAAACAAAATGATGGGATCCTGCAGATGCTCAAAGATCATGTTTCGCGTAATGGAAAGGGTTGCGGAACGAAGATAGTTGAAGTTGTAGAAATACAACAGCAGTCCCACCAGCATATACATGATGGGGGTCAGATCCATATGTGCGGGGAAAATTCCGATCAGATAGGTGACATAGACGATCATGGTCAGCACCATGCTGCCGATGGGTCCGTAGTACCTGTTCAGATAAGCCTTAGGTGTTTCCCGGCACTTTCTGAACAAAAGAATGATGGTAATGCAGATCTGCAATACATTGAACAGCATGTGAACATAGAAGATCAGATGCGGTTCATAAACCAGGATCTTTCCGTCTCCGAATACTTCGGAGCGATAAGACAGGGTCAGCTGCGTAAAGGGATTGATGAGCATAAAGATGGAATCCACCACCAGATAGGCTATGATGGTAACTCTCAGCCACTGAGGAAAGCGGAACTCCCATCCCACATAGGAGATGACGTATTCCATGTAGAAATACAGCATCAGATCCAGAAAGATAAATGCAATAGAGCATCCCATAGACTGGATCAGACGATAATTCACAACCATATTCAGGGTATAGAACAGGATCATTAAAAAGTTCATAAGCATGGCAATGCCAAGCTTCCTTGCAATCTGCGACTCACGCTTGTAAGCCTTTTGCAGAAAGAAAGCACTTAACAATGCTGCTATGACATATAACGCCCAAAAATTACTTTCGATCAATGATCCGACTCCCCAATTCTATCTTTTCATAAATCTCTATCTTAAGACTGGTTCAGCATCACCGCCTGCTGCTGGAGTACATCGACGATCTGCATCAGCTGATCCACATTCTGCATATTCTGCTCACTGGAACTGTAGGTCTCGCTGGAGTGAGCGGAAACCTCTTCCGTAATGGCGGAAATATTCTGGATGGACTCCACAATCTTCTTATTGGCTTCTGAAAGCCTGTTAACTGCCACCGTCAGACCGTCAGCATTGTGCTCGATGGAGGAGGTATCCGACTGGATGGCTTCCAGGCTGGATACGGTTTCCAGTGCAACATCATGCTGTCTGGCACTGCCTTCGATAAAGGTGTTGATGGCCTTTGTTACATCTCCCAGCTTGTTGTTGATGTTGGAGATCAGTGTCTGAATGTTGTCCGTAGCCCCCTGGGTCTGATTTGCCAGGTTGGAGATCTCGGAAGCCACAACTGCGAAGCCGCGTCCCGACTCACCTGCTCTTGCCGCCTCAATACTTGCATTCAGAGCAAGAAGGGAGGTCTGATCTGCCACGTTGTTGATGAGCTCTACGATGGTCTGCATCTGCTCGGTATAGCTTTCCAGCTCCTGCAGCTCATTGGCTGCCGCCTGGGAATATTCTCTGGAAGCCTCTACCTCACGCTCCAGGTTGTTCATATTCTCAGCACCTGCGGAAACTGCGGTTCTGGTCTGCATAACGCTATCCACGATCTCGGTTGCATGATGGGAAACTTCTTCGATCCGGTTCTGGATCTCTTCCGTCATGATCATCTGCGTCTGGATGGATTCAGCAGATTCCACGCTTCCGCTTCTTACCTCTTCCATGGCAGTGCAGGTTCTTTCCATGGACTCATCCAAGGAATGCATTCTTATCGTCATCTGGTCGATGCCGTTAGTGATCTCACCGGATGCTGACATAACACGCTCTAAAAGAGAGGATACATGGTTCTTTTCCTCTTCGATCTGTCCCATCTTTTCATCATTGATGGCTGCACCGCTGCCTGCGATAAATACGTTAAAAAGCGCACACAAAAGCATCAGTAAAATCTGAATTTCAACCGTAGCCATATTTTCCTTTGCAATCCCGACAGTGATTGCTGTAAACACAATGGAAGCCACGTTGACCGCATTAAATATCACTGCCGAAATCAATGCAAATTTCTTATCAGCATAGGCATTCAGTGCAATCATCAAAACCAACGCATAGGTAAATACCAGGTTGTTGCTGGCCGTAAACAGCATGAACGCCCATGGAATGGCATACCCGATCAGAATCACATAGCCGACTCTTTTATCATCTTTGTTTGCCTTGTTCAGAAGGATCACCAAAACGCCCGGGATCCACAATGTCAGAAGCACCACCATAAAGTATCCTATGGAACGACTGTGCTTAAACACCTCCAAAAGATATGCAACCGTAATTACCGCGATCGTTGTAAGATAGCATCCTATTGCGACTCCATTACGTCTCGCATTCTCTGATTTGCTTCCTGCCATAGAAAAAAATCCTCCCTTTTTAGTTTTCCCCTCTCTTTCTCATACTCGCATCCCTGCAACTAAACAAAGGATATTCCCCACATCTTGATCAAACATCCGGCCATTACGCCGATCATCCAAAGGATCACTGTTACCTTTACCGTATTCAATACAGGTCTGTTCACACGAAGCAGTACCAAAAGTCCTACTCCCGCACCTACCAAAAGACCGCTCATGAGAGCGCCTTCGCCGATCATGCCGCCCATGTAGAGCTCTGTCAGTGCTACCGAAACACCGCAATTAGGGATCAGTCCCGCCAGAGATGCTAACAGGATCACGCCATAGGACTGTCCGATGGTCACGTACTGGATCCCGGCTTTTCCGATGTACTCCATGAATACATTGATCCCGAAAGAGATCAGCAGGATAAACAGAAGGATCTTCAAGCTGTGCTTCAGTGCCGAAACAAAGATCCCGTCCTTTTCGCAATCACAATGCTCTCTTTCGCAAAGCTCATGGATCTTATCATGATCATGCTCATGTCCGTGATGATCACCTTCGTGATGCTTATGATGGCTGCTTTCTTTTCCGTGATGTCCGTGATCGGCTGCCACGCTGCTATGCTGTGCACTATCCTCAGCACCTTTGGCAAGTCCCGCAATGAGATCTACGATCACTCCGGCAACCAGTCCGACGATCACCTTTGCCAGCAGAAACTTTAGGATCACACTTGCGGGTACCTTGGAGGAGATCATAAGGGGCAGCATCTCATCCGATGTAGATAAATAAACTGCCAGCAAGGTTCCCATACTGATGACTCTGGCGGCATACAAATTCGAGGCCGCTGCGGAAAACCCGCATTGCGGAACAATTCCCGAGATCGCTCCGATCAAAGGTCCGAAATGTCCGGCTTTTTCCAAAGACTTTTGCATCTTATTGCCGGTGTGGTGCTCCATATATTCCATCAAAAGATAGGTAAGCAACAGGAAGGGAAAAATTTTCAATGCATCAATCCCCGTATCCAGGATGATGTCCTTCCAAAACTCCAGATTCATATTTTCAAATACTCCATTTCAATCCATACAAAATCAAGGTATAGTATAGCACAATTTCCCGGGTTTGAACACAAAAAACAACGTAATCCGTGAAAGATTACGTTGTTTTTTCCTCTATTTCGTCCAAAAGGCCGTCGATGGCCTCATCCAGCTGGCGGTAAACCCCTTCGAAATCCCCTGTGTACCAGGGATCATCCACTTCCTCGGCTTTTCCGGCAAATTCCATCATCATATGGATCTTCTGATCCGGATCACTTCCCGTGATCCTCAGCATATTGCGGATATTCCAGTTATCCATACCGATCAGGTAATCAAATCGATCATAATCCGATCGTTCCATATGTCTGGCCCGCTTTTGTCCGAAATCCATGATCCCCTTTTCCGTCAGCTTTTTCCGCGCCGGCGGATACACCGGATTCCCGATTTCCTCAAAACTTGTGGCGGCGGATTCCGCATATACGAGATCCGCCAAATTTCTTTCCCGCACTTTTTTCTTGCAGATAAACTCAGCCATTGGCGATCTGCAGATATTTCCATGGCAGATAAATAGTATTCTGATCTTCCTCATAAAACCTCGCTATTCTCCTTGTTTTCCCAGTGTTTATCATACTTCTGGCACACTTCAATTTACTTACAATCACGATATATTTTATCATAAATTGATATAATTTGTTGCTCAAAATGCTTTGCCGTATACATCTTCATTTAATATATAATCAATAAAAATCCGATAAACTGTTTCTGGATTTCCCATGAATAGACTTGATATTTTTCCCAGAATTTCATTCTTCATTTCACCATCAGTCACTTGACGCATAAATATTCTTGAAAAAAAAGACAAAGCACGCGCTATATCTTCTTCATGGTTGATATCTAAACCTAATCCCACGCATGCATTATTAAAAAACCTTCTTGTATCTGTCCCGGATTTTAGTATTTGTTCCTTATAGAAAATACTAGGATCTTGTCCATTTGTTCTGGCTCTATTTCCAATATCTTCAAGCAATGTACAATTGAGAGGAGAGACCAGTGACACAATAACACTGCCAGATCGTTCTAATTGATATGCCCATGTTTTCCATATGTTTTTACTATTAATGGTGCCATAATCCCAGTATTCATGACTACCATTTCTTCCTTTACATTGCTGAGATTCACGAACGCCATCCTTGTACGTAATCCATAAATCAGCTCCCTTTTCATCATCACCGATTGCTTCTATGGTTACACTCTCAATTTTTTCTTCGATTACTTCTAATAATTTTCTTATCGTCCAGTTGGTTTCAAAACGATTTCCATATTTATCTGCACGGCCGCCAATTTCGTATGCCATCATTCTCCTCCCTGCACACATGACCCTCATTTTATTATTATTGTTTTCAACGCTAAAACATGCTCTCTCAAATACATAAACAGGAAAGACAACTCCTTCAGTTGTTCATCATGCACGCTTGTTGCCCTCAATGCTTGGAGTCGCTTATCAAGTATTACTGTAGCACGTTGCACATATTTATACCTTACGTCTAATTCTTCCATTATTTTTCAACTTATAACAACCCATTTCCCAGTTTTATTTCCACCCTGGCGCTCAATAACCTTCTTTTCTTTTAATGAAAAGAGAATTTTTCTTATATATCCATCAGAATATCCGCTTACCTCAACCAATTCTTTTATCGTGATATTAGATTTTTGACTTATATAGTTGATAACACGCTGTTCCGCTTCATTAAGACTAACTTCATTATCAACGTCCGTTCCATCACTATACTTTTTTACATAATTAAATGGAATAGTGACATTAACAAAGTTTTCCATAATATCAAAAGCCTGTTTCCCATAATTACTGATAATGAGAGGAATACCGTGCCCAGTTTGTTCCACATAACCCAGTTGTCCAAATATCTTTTGCAATTTAGCATTAACTGGCTTACTTATCCCCTTGTAGAACTCTTCCTTGTTTAAATCTACAGGTAATCCTCCTGTAGATATAATTTCTATTCTGTCAGAGAAAATATAAACCGCAGGTGGATTTCCTTTGTCCCACTTCGTATGGATACATGCGTTTTGCCAAGCCTCTT
>JAEEKV010000189.1 GCA_016282595.1 Lachnospiraceae bacterium | reverse complement strand
CTGTCTTGTAATAGTCATAGTAATCCTTCACAAAAAACGGAGCATCTTCAGGAAGAGGATCCACAACGCCGCCTGCACGCTTGTATTCACCGGCTTTTAAGTCTTCAAGTCTCTGTGCGCAAATGGCTGTTCTCTGTTTTCCTTCTCACCCGATCTCAAAGAATTGACCATCCTTTATCAGGCGAAGGGCCCCTCGGTGATCCCTGAATTCCTCCAGTTTTTCAAATGACGCTTTTGACTCCGTATGCATGGGAATGATCACCTCCGGCTGTGTCATATCCATCAGCTTTTTCAAATCCTCCACATAGGCGTGGCCGCTGGTGTGAAGCCGGCTAAAATGGGCATCATCCATATAGTCCTGCAGAAATGACACAATAGCTGGATCCTCTGCTTTCCCCCCTTTTAAGTACCCGCTCCACAGGGAATAGGTGATAAACGGATCCTGCATCTGCTGCATTCTCTGCTCAAAGCGACCGGTTTCAAAATTCGGATTTCGGTTGGGCCGGGCCAGCATCACAAATCCCTGATTCAGATAAATCTCAGGATCTGCCTTTTGCACCGCGGTGATGGTTTTATTTTCCCCTACCTTCACCTTCCAGCTGTACAGATCTTTCATGCAGATATCATTTTCATTCGGGCAAAGCACATAGATCCGCCTTTTGAACCGGTATTCCGGAAAATAACGGGATCTGGCTTCCATGGCCACCCGCATCACCCTGGCCTGATAGGGATCGCAGAGAAACACCTTATCAGAAGGCGTCGCCTGATAAAATTCCATGACACTGTCAAGATTTGTAGAAGAAACAAGGACCACATTTTCCTTGTGGGACGCAAAGATCTTTTTCGCTTCCCGGCCTAATTCATCCTCTGTCCGGATGTGATTGTTTTGTTCCTCACCGATCCTGGAAACCATGGTTCCTTCCGTTACCAGGATGTCTATCTTACCCACTTTTTCCCGGATCAGTTTTTCAAAAGTGCTCTCCCCAGGTATCCCATGGGCCCTGAAATCCCCGGTGTAGAGGATCCGCTTGCCGTTCAGTTCCAGCAAAAACATATAGGCGTCCAGGGCAGAGTGGTCACACACAAAAGGCGTCACCCGGATCCCATGAAAATCCTTTGCCGTCCCAAGCTTCCAATAGGGTTTCATGCGCCTGATCGTCGGCAGTTCAATCTCTTCGTTATTGCCCTCTTTCTTTTTCAGATAATCCACGGAGGTTGCAATGATCCCCATAATCTCGATGGCCGTTTTGCCGGCATATAGAGGGATTTCCTCGGGTATGCACTTTTTCAGGCCCACATGGTCCCCATGGTAGTGGGTAAAAAGCACCGCGTCCGTGTGAAACGCTTCCCCCTCACCTTCGAATACCTTTTGGATCAGCTGCTCATCACTGATCTTTGCATTGGTTCCCGGCAGACACGCACCAAAATCGATCAAAATCCTGTGATCCCCTTTTCGGATCTCCGTGACGATCCCGCCAATCTGCCCGCTGCCTCTGATGATCCTGATCCCATCCATATCCTGCCGTCTCCCTGACTTTCATGCATTCTTAAACTGCGTATAGCAACTGCCTTCCTGTCTGCAAAGATTCACGCTTTCCGTTTTTTCAAAGTCCCAGAATACCACATCTTCCGAAAGGGCTCTTCCCTTCCCTTCCTTCAGATCCGTCAGATAGTCCATTTTAAAGGTGCTGACTTTTCCGTCGTATTCATCCTTTCGCCAGTTCTCAGCGTTTTCAATGCCTTTGACGATCTGCGCTTTTTCACCACCCACAAACAAAAAACCATACCAGAATTTTTCCTGATGCAAAAGCTCTTTTTCCGTGATGTCAAAAGCAGGAATGATGTCATGATCCTTCATCCAGATCAGCCTTTTGGCCACCTCTTTATAGAGACCCTCGTTGTATCTCTTCCTTCCCCTTTCATCATACAAAAGGGCTTCAAAGTCGGCGCAGTGCTTTCCGAAGTTCGCCATACTGTTGCAGTCTTTTTTCAGCTCCACAAAACCGATGCTCCGGGTCTGTTCATCAAAGACCACCAGATCGATCCGTCCTCCCCGAAGCTTATTATCCCCCTTCACTTTTCCTTTCCATCCTGCTTGCGCCACATTAAACTCTATATCAATGACGGCGTACTGCTCACTGCTCCGGGACAAGGCTGCGATCTTATTTTCCGTCCTCCGCTCCTCGTGATCTTTGCTCCAGCATTTCGTGATCTTCATGCAGTTGTCAAAAAAAGTCCGAAAACCGCTATCCTTCCAGTCGATACACTTCTCATATTTCCGGCTTCCATAGTCTGCCAGGAAAGTCTCTTTATCCCCGATATCCGCCTTCGTATAATACTCTTTATACAGGCCTTCTTCCTCCTGATAGATATAATCTTTGTTCAGATAATTCACTTTTGTATCCCGGACATCCGCCAGTCTGCCTCCATAGGAATACACCCGTATGGGGTCTTTGTCAGTGGTAGGCGCAAATATGGCAATGTTTCCTATATGGTTCGTTTCAATATATGCCTTCAGACCCTTTATATAGTCTTTCTGGAATTTGCTCATCTTCGTTCTGCTCACAGACAGATCCTCCCTGCCGGCCAACCGGTTCATTCGTTTTTTACATCGCCTATTAGTATACCACAGTCCCCGGGATAATCCTATGTTATCTTTTTCTCTGCCGCAGTTACCCTATGGCAAAGAGCATCCCATTAACCAGCCGGTATGGTACCTGGGCAAATTCGCAGTAGGAAGGGATATTGGCATTGATCACATAGGCAGGAATGACCCCATACTGCAGCATCTCCTTTCGGACCCCGGCCCAGCCCTTACCTGCTTTCTCATCCTCTGTGCTGCTGTCATGCTTTTCATCCCAGACATAAGGCAGGATATACCTTGTATTGGTGGCGCCATCCGGCCATGTCAGGGTATCCGTGATCACATAATATGTCAGAAACGGGATCCTGCTTTCCTTTTCCACCCTTTGGATCATGGTTTTTTCTTCTACGGTCAGTGCTTCTCTTCGCACTTTTCTGTTTGCATGTTCAACCAAGATCTTCGTCAGCTCCCCAGTTCTGTAGGCTTCTATATCCTCCGGGCAGATCCCCAGTAGCCCCATCCTTGCCATGGCTTCTCTTTTCTGTTTTCTGCGTTCCGGATCCGTATCCGGAAGGGATCTGTCCGCATCCTTCTGAAAGCAGATCACCTGCAAAGGATCCCGCAGATAGGGACGAAGCCTCGTTACCGTGGCCAGATACTCTGCCAGTCTCTCAGAAAGGGCGTCTTCATCACTGATCACCTTTCCGGCAGAATCTTTGTAATTACCGCTTTCATCCATACGGATCTCATGCATCCACCCCCGGGAAACATATTCGGTGGGCCGGGCCGTCAGGATCCGCTGCCGCTGCTCATCAAAGGTGACTCCGACTCGGAAAAAGGGATCTGTAAACACCTCGCCTTCACTTTCATCCAGGGAAGACAGCTCCAGTTCAAACTCTCCCTCTCCCAGGTCATTGACTCTGCAGCAAAAATCCCAGTCACTTGCAATCCTGATCCTGCCCCCATGCTTGCCCAGAAAGGTAAGGATCTTATTTATTCCTTCAAGAATGTATTCCTGTTCCATGCTTTTCCTCCTTTTTCATCCTAACTGCAAAACCCAAACCGGATGGTTTCTGCGGCTTCCGTTTCCGGCACTTCTATATCACAGGCCCGGATCAGATTGACCTCCTGAGAGGAAACAGCCTCATAGCCCATTTCCAGAATCCTGGTCATCTGCTTCATCCGTGCTTTTTCCAAAACATTCCTGACATAACGGCCATTTCCGAAGTTTTTGTTTTTTCGTGCCGTTTCAAACATGCCGCCAAGTTTATCCCTTGCATCCTCGCTGAGGTTCAGTCCCATTTTTCTTGCTGTAAAGCCTGCAATGTTTGTCAGCTGCGGCGCATCATAATCCGGGAAGGGAACATGAAAGGCAATCCTGGAACGAAGGCCGGGATTCCTTTCCAAAAACTCCTCCATCCGGTCCGGGTAACCGGCGAAGATCACGATAACGCTCTCCCTGTGATTCTCCATTTCCTGCACGATGGTATTGATGGCTTCATCTCCAAAGGACCCTGACCTGCCGTCCAAAAGGGAGTAGGCTTCGTCAATAAACAAAACGCCTCCTGTGGCTTCCTTGAATTTCCCCTGAATGTTCTTGGCAGTCCAGCCCACATATTTCCCCACAAGATCGCCTCGTCCTGCTTCAATGAACACACCGGAATCCACAAGGCCGTTCTCTTTTAAGCTCCTTGCAAAAAGCCTTGCCACCGTGGTCTTCGCGGTTCCCGGGTTTCCGGTAAATACCATGTGCATGGAAAACCGTTCCTCCCCCATCCCCGCGGCGGCAAATACCTTCTGGGCCTTGCGGCATTCCACCGCCATTTTGATCAGTTTCTTTGCCTCATCGATTCCTTCCATCTCCATGAGTTCATCATAGGCCAGGCCCTTTGCTTCCCTGGTTTTGCCTTTTTTTCCGTAAATCTCCATTTCACTGTACTGGGGATACAGTTCTCTTTTCAGCTTGGCATCGTACCAGGTATCAAAAATGCGGATCAGATCACCTGCGTAGTAACCGTCATCCTGGACCAGCATTTTTTTCAGACTCGCATTGACCCTGACGCCGTGCTTGCCGGCTATGGTTTTCAGGTAGGCAAGGGCTCGCTCCCTGGACACGGATGCTTCCGCCATCTCAATAAAGGTCATCTGATCCAGGTATTCCCGAAGCAGCTTGTATCCGCTGCGGCTTTCCGCCGGCAGGCAAAAAATGGTCAGCACCTGATACCGGTATTTTCTGATCACCTCACTGATGGCCTCTATATACTCCCTTTGCACAGAGGCAAAGCCATCCGTTTCCTCTTCATCTCCCGTAGGAAACATCATGATCTGCACGGCACCCCCCAGGCTGCTTTTATACAGCGCTTCATAAGACCGCTTCGCCGGACCTCTCCGTCCAACACGGAGCTCCAACATGCTCACTCTTTTGATACGAAGCCTGCTATTGGCGTAAAGCGCCTGCATGATCACTCTGCTTTTTTCCTCTGCCGTTTTTCTGTGATCCGACAGCAAAATGTAATGAACCGGATGTCCCATGATCTGCCTTTTTCCTTTTTTCCCCTGATAGATCCTGTCCAGTTCACAGAAGACATCCTCGTTGGAGATCAGTTTTTCTGCCGCCTGATACACATCGTTTTTCGAGGCTTCCTCTATCAGCTCCTCATCAAAGGAAATCCGCTCGCACAGGGCCGTCAGTCCCAGCTTTCGAAGAATCTCATCCTCATCGCTGACAAAGTCCCGTCTTTCAGCCAAAAAAAGCATGCTTTTCAGATTCGAGAAGGTGGTTTCTTCGTAGGTGATCTCCCGAAGTGTGATACCCATGCTGCCCAGAAACCGGTCCACCACCACTCTTAAGTCCTGCTCACTGATCATGATCACACCCATGGTCACAATGGACTCTAAGATCTCAGCGAGAAAAATGAAGGCCTTATCCTTTTGCTTCAAATTGAAGGCGTCTGCTTTTATCCCCAGATGCCTGGCCGCCTCCCGCACTTCATCGCGGCTGCGCTCGCTCCCCAGGCTCTCTATTCCCATGATGTTTTCTGCCACTCCTTCGATCCTGTAAAAAACCATCTTCCCTCCTCCTTCCTGACTGTGCATCTTACTTTTGTACGCGAAGTATAGCACACCCTTTTTCCAGCCTGCGACATCTTGCAGTCGTACCAAGCTCATGCTATACTATGGGTGATTTTTCATGTGTTTTGGGCTATCGGAATGAGGGGCGACATGACGAAAATGATAAGACAGCTAAATCTCTATGATCACATTCTCCGCACCACCTTTCACGGTCCAAAGGAGCTGATGCGGCGGTTTGGGATCTCCAGGCGGATGCTCCAGCGGGACCTAAAAGATCTGCGGGACTGCGGACTGATCAAGCTGAAATATGACGCCAAAACAAATAACTATATTTCCGACGGCGATCCGGTCTTTGACGATGGTGCTCCTGCCCGGCGCAGGCAGCATCTGATACGGCTATACCGGCTTGGAACCCTGATCAGCAAGCTTACCTCTGTGGATAGTGAGGCGCTTCTTACTTACCGCTCTTCTCTTCGTGAGTATGAGGAGTTTGTAGAAGAATATAACAGCAGGCAAACACACAATGCCTCCGATCCTGCCGATCAAACCGAGGACACAAATGATTATGGTTTGGATGATTTTGGTTTGGATGATTTTGGTTTGGATGATCTGACCCCCGAAGATATGTATGAGTATTATCTGAAAAACGCACCGGATCTCGGTGACCTGAAGGCTGAGTATTACGCCTTGTTTCCCGGCAGTAACGAACGAACCCGACAGCGCGACTTTCATCAGCTGCGCGAAGCCGGATTCGATATCTATTACGATTCAGCGTTAAAACGATTCATTTACGAAGTCTATGCAAACGAATATGAGGAAGACTATTTCTAGTCTTCCTCATTCTTACTATTCCGTCCGGAATACCCTGTTTTCATCGATCATCACCTTTTCCTTGGAGAGGATCTTCCCGTTTCTGTCTACTACGGTGAGGGTATACAGCTTCATTTTCGGCTTCCGGTACACCTTCTTTGTTTCGGCCCCTTTGCTGCCTCTTCCCATCATGGCTACCGCTTTTCCCAGCTCTGTCAATCTGATCTTCATAGACGCCACCTCCATTTTGCTATCCTTATCGTGTCAGTTTTATCTTTGCACGCATAGGATAACACGCCGGAAGGCCGCTAGCGTCATTATGTTGTCGGGAGGCTCTCCCGTATCTTTCCCATGATACGATCTTCGTCCCTTGTGATATCAATTCTTCTCAAATTGTTCTAAAACCTTTTTAATGTTCTCTGTGTTTGGAGTTATGATATTGATATCTACTTCCGGATGTTCCCTGACATACGCTGTAAGGAAGCCCATAAGAAACTTAAAGTTCCTTTTTCATATAACCGCATGTAAATGGTAAAAAGTCAAATTTATGAGTTCCAACATGTACTGCCCCTGCTTTTTCATACCATTCACGCAGCCTGACATTTTCCTCAACAATACCAATAGTCATCACAT
>JAEEKV010000024.1 GCA_016282595.1 Lachnospiraceae bacterium | reverse complement strand
GGGGGCACGGCAGATTTATCTTTGATGGTGAAGGCAACAGAACCAGGAAAGATAAAGTTCATGTGAATCTTCGAGTGTATGGTTGATGAAAAATCTCAGCGCTCCATTCGCACGCCATTGAGGATGGCATCCTGCAGACTTCCGTCATGATGGTACACCAGCTTCAGTGAAAAGAAGGGAATCTCCTCCTCCAGCAGCCGGAAGAAGATCTTATCTCCCTCCCAGAGGTTCAGGGACTCGATGCTGCTCTTTTCCACCCAGACCAGCTCCCCTTCCTCGCAGGCATCACCTTCCTTGCAGGTGCCGGTGAATCCGTCTGCCGTAAAGAGTGCCATATATTCCGTCATCTCATCTCCCAGGCAAAAGGTTACCAAGCCCCGGAAACGATAGGATGTCAGCGTCAGTCCGGTTTCCTCATAGACCTCCCGCAAAAGGCACTCCTCCGGGCTTTCTCCCGGTTCGAAATGTCCCCCTACACCAATCCACTTATCCTTATTCTCATCCTGCTTCTTTTTGATGCGATGCATCATCAGATACTTATCATCCTGCTCGATATAACACAGGGTAGTAAACATGCTCTTTTCACTCATGACATCACCTGCTTTTTCTCTCTTTGAAACGGAAATTTCCGATACTGTTTTTTCAATGCCCCAAAGCTTTCCCAAAGCTCTGACAGCTGGGCATCGGAAGGCTCAAACTCTGTGTATAGAAGCTGTTCATAGATCCCGCAAAAAGCCACGGCCTTTGCATGGTCCGTTGTCTGCATCCTTCCCACATATTCCTGCAGGGTTTCGTACTCTTTCTTTCCTGCCTTTTTATGGGCCAAAAACGCCAGCTGTCGTTTACAAAGCCACAGTCCCTTTTCCTTCTGACTCATGCGTTGATAGCGGATCCGCTTGATGAGGGCATCCGTTGCCACAATACAAAGGGCTACTGAAAAAGCCGCCAGCACAAAGAATAAGATCAGTCGGCTGTGCTCCTTCCAGAAATCCTTGTTCAGAAGCTGCATTCCTATCTGCGTTTCAGGCTCCGGGATCTGCTCCATCTCCCCCTCTGCCACCACTTCACCGGGCTCTTTGGAATCTGTCATGTCTTCCCCAAGGCTTTCCTTTCCGACTCCCTCTGCCAGGGCAAGCTCCTCTTCTTTTTCCTCCTCGGTTTTCCAGACCACCTTTTTCTTGTAGATGGGGGTTGGCTCAAAGGTTACCCAGCCGATCCCCTCCAGATAAGCCTCCGGCCAGGCGTGGGCATCGGTGGAAAGAACCTCTGTCTGGGTTCTCATATACACACTGGTCCGAAATCCCTGTACGTATCTGGCAGGAATATTGTTAGCCCTTGCTAACAAAATAAAGGCGGTGGCAAAGTGGCTGCAATATCCCTTCTTTTCCTGAAACAGCATATACTCCAAAAAGCCGGAGGGATCCTGTACCTCATCGGGAAGGGCTCCCGGCTCGGTGGTATAGGCCATCTCTCTTAGCATGGTTTCAATGCGCTCACAGGTCTCATAATCCGACTGTGATCCTGCCAGCAGCTCATCGCAGTACTCCTGAAGCTTGGGACTAAGCTCCGTCTTGGGACAAAACCGCTTACGGATCCGCTCATGATAAGCTGCATAGTCCTCAAAGGACGGTGCCGGTGGTGCTTCCTTTCCCGGTGCATGGGCATAGGATCTGCTCTCCTCAATGGCCGCATCCCAGGAGGCCTTTGTAACCTGTCTTACCGGGCCCTTCAGCTTTTCCACGGTAGCATCGTTTCGGTTGAGCCTGTAGTAGCCCACGCTGTATTTTACTCTGTCTTTGTTTTTGGTCTGGAAAAAGGCGTCTCCGCCCTCATAGGCAACCCCCAGTTTATCGGCCCGCTCCGGTGCCCGAAGGGGAATGGTCTTCGAGGGCATAAACAAACAGTTGGTCTTAATATTCAGAGGCCTTACCCAGATGGTGTTTCGTTTCAGCAGATCGTTTAGGGGCTGATCCCCTGCCACATCCATGGCCCAGCTTAAGGTTTCAATGGCATCAAACTCCCGCTCCTTTTCTTCGGTATAAGGGCTCTTGATCCATTCTCTACCGTTAAAGGTATCAAAGCTTTTTCCGGATAACAAAACAATGGGATCACTGTTCCAGCTGGGGGTCAGCTCCAATGCCGGATATCCCTTATTGGAAAGGGTATTGTAAAATCCCCCTCCCGTAGAAAAACCGATATGTGCACCATCACTGTCCCAGGAATTGGTACCCCCTATTTTCTCACTGATGTGGGACATCAATCTGTCTGCATTGCTCAGCATGGTTTTGACGATCTTCCAGTCATAGGGCTTTTCCGGGATCTTCACAAAAGCGATCACCAACATAGCCGCCAGCCAGAAGGGCGCACATAACACCAGATGGCCTTCGGGATGACGCTCTCCCGTGGTCTTTTTATATCTGCCTGCCAGATCCGTAATGGTAAAGAGGGCAAACAGATAGGTCAAAAGTACGATCCACTTTTCCACCGTGACCTCATACATCGCCAAAGCCCCAAGAGTCACCAGCCCCGCCAGGACTGCCAAAAGTCTGAGCCATCTGTATCTTTGCATCAGCTCCGTTACCAGAAAGCAAGCCGTCATCAAAAGTGCCTGGATCAGGATCCGGTCAAAGACGGGGATCCCTTCACTCTCCCGAAAATGCATCCGAAGGTATCCGCCTACAACAAAGGCGGCGCCCCACAGTCCTGCCAATGCGATCCGCACCTTGGCTCCCAAATGCTTAAACAAAAGCCCCATGGCAATCACCGCCATGGCAATCACCAGAGAAAGTCTGAATGACAGCTCCAGAGAAAGATAGGGATTTGCAGAAAGCATCACGATGAGTGCAACGGGCAGCTGGAATACCAGATCATACAAAATCGCCATCATACCGTCACCTCCCACAAAAGAGAGACATCCGAAGTTCGAATGATGGTGGTATCTCTGTCAGCCCGGGTTACCACATTTTCGCTGCGATCCTTTTCCACCACATAAGCGCAGATGGAAGGTTCTCCCATCCCCGCCTGTTTCAGCAGGGAAAATCCGGTTTCTCCCGGATCATAGCCAACCCAGATAACCTGCTGATAGCCTGCCAGGGAACCGTTATCGCAAAGGCTGCGGATGGTTTGGATCTCGTCTGTATCCACCCGGAACAGATACTCTGTCATAGCTCCGTACAAGGCGGTAAAACTGGCCCTGTCATAGACATTGGTGCAGCATTTTCGATCCGTAACATAAAAGACATCCACAGGAATCCTGTTTTGCAGATAGTGATCCGCAAGAGCCACCACCAGCTCTACCATCTTATTCTCCGGCGGCAGATAAAGGGCGGGATCCTTGGAGATACGTTTTTTATCCACCAAAATGGCAATGCGGTTTTTGGCTTCTCCCGTCAGTTCTCTTATCATGAGCTTTTGGGCTGCTGCCGTGGCGCCCCAGTGCATAAGTCTTGGATCATCTGAGGGTACATACTCTCGCACCGTCATGGCAATGGCATTTTTATTGAGGACACTTTCCCTGTCGTTTTGTTTGAAAAGTTCGCTGCCGCTAACTTTTTCAAGGCTTGCCCTGGCCGGTGCCACGATAACATTCAGAGGCTCCCGCATTTTTACGGTAACGGAAAACAGATCCAGAAAATCCCGGATGACGATCTTTTTTACACCTACCTCATACTCTCCGCGGTACTTACAGAGCATCTGTGTTTTCCTGCGGATAGCCTGATGGGGCATGAGCTCATAGACCTCATCATCCTGCAAACCCGATATGGTTGAAAAAGAGGAATAAAACAGAAGCTGCACGGAAGAAATGGGAAACCATCCCTCGTTTTGCAGCGTGATATAAAAGTCCGACGGAGTGTTGCTGGTCATGTTGCGACCCTCCGTCTTTTGATAGATCTTTAATGCGAAAATAACATAGACAATATAGGCATAGCAAACCACGGGAATGGCCAGCACTGCCCAGAAAAAGCAATAGGTGACTGCTCCTGCCGATAGGGAGATCCCGGTCAGTGCCAGAGCAAGTACACCGACCCACAACAGCCTCTTAACCGCCCTCATAGGTTTATTCCATGGGAACCTTTACGGTAAGCACCAGGGAACGCAGAATATCCGCTGATTCCCGATTCTTCAGCTTCGCCTCCATGGAAGGGATCAGTCTGTGGGAAAGCACAGGTACTGCAAGGCTCTTGACATCATCCGGCGTCACATAGTCTCTTCCCTGTAAAAAGGCTCTGGCTCTGGCCGCAAGGGTCAGATGCAACAGTCCTCTGGGACTTGCCCCCAGGGAAAAATCCGGACTGATCCTGGTTGCCTTGATGACAGACTCCGCATAGGAAAGCACATTATCCCGAAACTCTACCTGCACCACCTGATCCTTCAGGGAAAGAATCTCCTCCGGAGTGAATACCTTTTCCGGTTCCTGTGCGGTCTTTTGCTGAAGCTGCATTCTGGCAATGGAAAGCTCCTGGGATTCCGTGGGATAGCCAATGGAAAGACGCATCATAAAGCGGTCCATCTGTGCCTCCGGAAGGGGAAAGGTTCCCGTAAAGCCCATGGGGTTCTGGGTTGCTATTACCATAAAGGGCTGTGGAAGTGCGTAGCTTTCGCCATCCACCGTCACCTGTGACTCAGCCATGGCCTCAAGGAGGGCCGCCTGGGTCTTGGGAGAGGTACGATTCAGCTCATCCGCCAGGATCAGGTTCTTCATCACCGCGCCCTTTCGCATTTCAAATTCTCCGGTCTTCATGTTATACACCGAAAGCCCCGTCACATCCGAAGGCATGGTATCCGGCGTAAACTGGATCCGTCCGAAGGACAGTGAGCACAAAGAGGCAAAGGCCCTTGCCAGGGTGGTTTTTCCCACACCCGGAACGTCCTCCAGCAGAATATGTCCCCCTGCTAAAAAGGCGCAAAGCACCAGCTCTGTCACCTCTTCCTTACCGATAAAGATCTTCCCGATACGCTCTCGGAACTGCTCAAGCTTTTGCTCCACCTTTTCGTTCCCCCTCATAGTCCTTGATGGTCTTCAGAAACTCCGTCATATTTCCCTTGAGATCTCCTTTGAATACGGAGGAACCGGAAACCAGAATGTCCGCTCCCGCATCCAGGATCTTTGTCATGTTCTCACGGTTTACGCCCCCATCTACCTCAACGCTGACAGAAAGGTTTCTTCTTGTGATCTCCTCTTTTAACATGGTGATCTTTTTGGTGCAGCCCTCGATGTATTTCTGGCCGCCAAAGCCCGTATTCACCGTCATAACCAGCACCCGGTCCACCAGATCCAGATAGGGATACACAGCGGAAACAGGGGTCTGGGGATGCAAAGATACTCCCGGCTCCATTCCCAGGGACCGGATCTTTTCCAAAGTATCTACCATGCACTGGCAGGCCTCCACATGGATGGTCAGGCCGTCTGCCCCTGCCTCTGCAAATTCCTCCACGTACCGCTCCGGTGCCGTGATCATCAGATGCACGTCAAAGTAAAGTTTTGATTGTTTCCGAATGGAATGGATAATGGGAAATCCAAAAGAAATAGACGGGACAAAAACGCCATCCATCACATCAATATGAAGCATGGTGCCTCCCGCCTCTTCGATCAGTTTGATCTGTTCTCCTAATTTAGAAAAATCCGCTGCCAGAATCGATGGTGCCAAAGTCATCATTTTCGTATCCTCCGTTTCGAGTTAGTATCGCTTTCTTTCCCTGCACTCTTGATACATCTTCACGTAGCTTTCATAACGCATCGGACTGATGAGTCCCTCTGCCAGCTTCTTCTTTACCCCGCAATCCGGCTCTGAGATATGACTGCAGCCTGCAAAGCGGCATTCGTCTTCCCATTTGCCGATTTCAATAAATCCTTTTGCAATATCCTCCTTACTCAGCTCCTGGGTGCCGAGGGATGTAAATCCCGGCGTATCAAACAGATAGGTGTCTTCCCCGGCGCAGATCAGCTCGCTATGCCTGGTGGTATGCTTTCCCCGGGCCGTTTTTTTACTGATCTTTCCGGTTTCCATCACCCTCTGGGATGCCAGCTTGTTAATGAGGGAGGATTTCCCCACGCCGCTGGGTCCCGCAAGCGCCGTACACTTATGCTCCAAAAGCTGTTTCAATTCCTCTATCCCCTGCTCCTGTTTTACACAAAGAAAGCAAATGGGATATCCGGTATGGGCAAACCGCTCCTTTACCTGCTCCCGAAGGGTCCCATCCTCATCCAGATCCGTTTTGTTAAAGGCAATGATCACAGGAATGTCCTGTAGCTGCAGCCGCAACAAAAAGGTATCCAGCAGCGTAAAATTGGGATCCGGTGCTTTTAAGGCAAAGACCACAAGGGCCTGATCCACGTTGGCTACGGGAGGGCGCAAAAGCTCGTTTTGTCTTTCCAGGATCTTTTCAATGTTTCCCACCGGAAGTGCATCGGGATCCGGATCGCTTTCTTCTACCTTCCGGATGATGCAAAAATCTCCTACCAGGGGCTTGATCCCGTCATTCCGAAAACTGCCCTTTGCCTTGCATTCATAGATCTTCCCATCCTGGGCAGTCACATAGTAAAACCCTGCCAGCAGGCGAATGATCCTGCCTTTGATCTCTTCCGTTTCTGCTGTATCGGAAACGTTGTCAAACTGCATCCGCGATCATTCCTCCGCAAAGTTCACTGCAATGGGATTGCTTGTAACCGTTCCCACTGTTGTTTCAACGGACTGCTCTCCGGTATCCGGATTTACCATGGTCTCCTGTACCTGACTTTCAAAGGTAACGGTGATGTTACCGCTGTTTACATTAAAGCCTGTCTCGTTGATGGAGAACGGGAAGGAAGAAGTCTGGAAGCTTCTGGTGGTCCCGTCTGCTGCCGTCAGGGTAATGGTGGCATTTCCGCCTGTATAACCCGTAGGAGCCTCAACGTTCGTTACGCACTTATAGGTATGCTTTTCCGGTCCCTTGGAAAGCTGAATATTGATGCCTGTTCCCTTTTCCACCTGGCTTCCCGGATCGTTGCTCTGGGATACCACGCAGCCTGCGGTTACGGTATCGCTGAAGGTCTCGGAAACGCTGCCGCACTTCAGGCCCGCTGCCGTCAGTTTTTCCTTGGCGGAGCTTTCCGTCATACCGCGAAGATCCGGTACGCCTACCTTTTCTACCTTCACGCCTGCACTGACAACCAGGGTCACTTTGGAGCCCTTCTCCAGCTTACCCCCTGCGGAAGGTGTCTGGGAAATGACCTTACCCGTATCAACGGTCTCGGAATTCTCTGTTGTAACATCTACGGAAAATCCAAGGGCTTCCAAAGAAGCCTTTGCTTCACTCTCACTCTTTCCTACCACATCGGCGATCTCGATCCCTTCTTCCTCCTTGGGACCGATGCTGACTACCAGATTGATGGTAGAATTCTTGGCAATGGATGCACCCTCTGCGATGTCCTGTGAAATCACAACGCCTGCCTCATAGGTATCGGAATTTTCCTCCGTTACCTTGCTTCCCAGCTCAATGGCGGAAAGGGCTGCCTTTGCCTCCGTCAGGGTCTGTCCCACGACG
>JAEEKV010000188.1 GCA_016282595.1 Lachnospiraceae bacterium | reverse complement strand
GCTGATTGAAAAAAGCCTCACCATCCCGTTTTCATTTGCACCTGCCTTTTGTATGAGGCAGCGGGCAGCGGCAGTGGCACAGCTGGGAGCGAAGTATTACAAGGAGGGACTTGCGATCTCGTCGGATCAGCATGCACCTAAGTATTACAGGATGTCCCAGGCAGAGCGGGAGAGAATGGAGCAGGAACATGGAGCATGAAGCTGCAAGGAACCTCACCTTTTCTCTCATGGAGCTTTCCGATTGTGAGGAAGCGGCGATAATTGAAAACCAGCTCTTTTCCCGTCCCTGGAGCAGGAAAGCTCTGGAGGAGTCCCTTGGGAGAGAGGAAAGCTGCTATGTGACAGCGAAGGCCGGAAGTGAGCTTTTGGGCTACTGCGGATTGTATCTGACCTTTGATGAAGGATTTATCAACCAGGTGGCGGTGAAGCCCTCCTGTCAGGGACAGGGGATTGGTAAGCAGATGCTAACTTTTTTACTTGCCAAGGCAAGAGAGCGGGGGATGAATGCCTGCAGCCTGGAAGTGAGAGTGTCCAATGAAAGGGCAAGACGCCTGTATGCTTCTTTGGAGTTTGAAGAAAGCGGCATACGCCCACGCTTTTATGAGGATCCCGTGGAGGATGCCATGATCCTGTGGAAGCGCTGGTAAGAAAGTAAGAAATAACGGAGTATTTACAATGATAGATGTTTGTCTGCTTGGCACGGGTGGTATGATGCCTTTGCCATACAGGTATCTGACAAGCCTTATGGCCAGGTGTAACGGCCGGAGCATTTTGATCGATTGCGGAGAAGGCACCCAGATCGCCATGAAAAAGAAGGGCCTTTCTTCCAAGCCCATCGACGTGATGTGTTTCACCCATTATCATGCGGATCACATCAGCGGCTTGCCGGGAATGCTTTTAACCATGGGGAATGCGGAACGCACCGAGCCCCTTGTGATGATCGGACCTAAGGGTCTTACGAGAGTGGTAAACGCCCTGCGGGTCATTGCACCGGAGCTTCCCTTTGAGATCGAGTTTCGGGAGATTTCCGCTCCGGAGGAAGCCTTCGATTTCGGAGACTTTGTCATCGATGCCTTTAAGGTGAATCACAACGTGACCTGTTACGGATATCGGATCTCGGTAAACCGAGCCGGGAAGTTTCAGGTGGAACAGGCGAAGGCCTTAGGACTTCCCGTACAACTCTGGAATCCGCTGCAAAAGGGTAACACAGTGGAGTGGGAAGGAAAGATCTATGAACCCTCCATGGTTATGGGACAGGAACGAAAGGGAATCAAGGTCACCTATTGTACCGATACCCGTCCGGTGCCCCTTATTGAGACCTACGCAAAGGATGCGGATCTGTTCATCTGTGAAGGGATGTACGGAGAAGAGGATAAGCTTCAAAAAGCAAAAGAGCATAAACATATGATGTTCCAGGAGGCGGCAAAGATCGCCAAGGCCGCAGGGCCGAAACAGATGTGGCTGACCCATTTTTCTCCGGCCATGCCATGGCCCAATGAGTATATGGAGCCTGTAAAAAAGATCTTTCCCGATGCAGTTGCAGGAACCGACGGCATGAGCATCGAGATCGGATTTGAAGAAGAGTAAGAACGCTAAGCAATAGAAAATAAAACGGAAAGGAGGTGCGGCGCGTGAAACGATTCAAGGGCGTAAAAGGAATTATCGTTTTGGTATTCATAGTGATCCTTATCGTGGGCTATTACTACTATCTGTCCAACCGCGGCGCATCCCGGACCGAAGAGGACGCGGTGGAAGGGGCAGAGATCCTGACAGCCACCCAGCAGGTGCTGCTAAGGGATCTGGAAAACAATTATCCCCCGACTCCCAGAGAGGTTGTGAAGTATTTCAGCGAAGTGACCCAGTGCTTCTACAACGAGGAAAACAGTGAAGAGGATATTGAGGCCCTGGGCAAGAAGATCCGCGGCATCTATGACGATGAGCTCATCGCCAACCAGACTGAGGCAGAGTATCTGGAAGCACTGAAATACGATATTCAGGATTATCATAATAACAACAGGATCATTGTCGGCTATTCTCCTTCCTCCAGTGTGGATGTGGAAACCTTTACCGAGGACGGAAGAGATTGGGCGAGAATGTATTGTCAGTTTGCGATCCGTCAGGGCGGATTGCTGTATGATGCGGATGTGGTGTTCATCCTGAGAAAAGACGAGCAGGATCATTACAAGATCTTCGGTTGGAGAAAGCTGGAAAAGAAACCGAATGACAGCATTGCAAATCCGTAATCAAAAGAGGCTTTGGAAATGGAAACAAATCAGGATTGTTATATACTGGGGATCGAAAGCTCCTGTGATGAAACAGCAGCTTCGGTGGTAAAGAACGGAAGAACGGTTCTGTCTAATGTCATATCCTCCCAGATCGATATTCATACCCTTTACGGCGGCGTGGTGCCGGAGATCGCATCCCGCAAACATATGGAACGGATCAATCAGGTGATCCGACAGGCACTGTCTGAGGCAGGGCTTTCTTTGTCTGATATTACGGCCATTGCCGTGACCTACGGACCGGGTCTTGTGGGGGCCCTTTTGGTGGGAGTAGCAGAGGCCAAGGCCATTGCCTTTGCAACGAAAAAACCGCTGGTGGGTGTCCATCATATCGAAGGACATATCTGTGCCAACTATATCGAAAATAAGGAACTCAAGCCCCCCTTCGGATGCCTTGTGGTATCCGGCGGACATACCCATCTGGTAAAAGTGGGTGGCTACGGCGAATATGAGATCCTGGGAAAGACCAGAGATGATGCGGCAGGAGAAGCCTTTGACAAGGTGGCAAGAGCCATCGGACTGGGGTATCCCGGAGGGCCGAAGATCGATAAGGCAGCCAAAAGCGGAAATCCCCTTGCACTGGATTTTCCCAGGGCCAAGGTGGGCGGAAGCGAGTATGATTTTTCCTTCAGTGGTTTAAAATCCGCGGTGCTCAATTATCTGAACGGCTGCAAGATGAAGGGAGAAGATATTGTTACCGAGGATGTGGCAGCCAGCTTCCAGAAGGCAGTTGTGGATGTGCTGGTAGAGCACAGTGAAAGAGCCATTGAAGAGTACGGCTTCACGGAATTTGCCATAGCCGGAGGGGTGGCATCCAACAGTGCCCTTCGTGCCGGAATGGAAGAGATGTGTAACAGAAAAGGTGTAAAGTTTTACAGACCCTCGCCCATCTTTTGTACGGATAATGCGGCCATGATCGCAGTAGCAGGCTACTATGAATATATGGCGGGAACACGAAGCGGAACGGATCTGAATGCCATGCCTGCATTAAAGCTGGGAGAACGATAGAATACAAACTGACATTATCAGATATGGAAAAAAGTATGGATACAAAAAAAAGAAGTGCCGCCATTGTGCTGGCGGCGGGATCGGGAAAACGAATGGGAGGCAGCGAGCCAAAGCAGTTTATGCAGCTTGGCGGGCATCCCGTTTTGTATTATACGCTGAAAGCTTTCGAAGAAAGCCGGGTTGATGAAGTGGTGCTGGTAACCTCCGAAGATTGGGTTTCCTTTTGTCGGGATGAGATCATTGGTAAGGGACCTTTTTCCAAGGTGACAAAGATCGTCACCGGTGGAGCTCAAAGATACCATTCCGTGGCCAAGGGATTGGAGGCTGTCCAGGATGCGGAGATTGTGATGATCCATGACGGTGCAAGACCCTTTGTAACCCCGGATCTGATCGATGACCTTCTGGAAAAGACTATAGAGTATCCGGCTTGTGTAACGGCGACGCCTTTGTCGGATACTGTCAAACTGGTGGATGAAGAGGGCTATTGTCAGGATACCCCTCCCAGAGACAGACTTTGGGCTGTGCAGACTCCCCAGTCCTTTTCCTATCCGCTGATCATGGAGGCCTATCGAAGGCTTTTGCGTGAGGAAGAAAGCCTGCTGGCAAAGGGGATCGGCATCACGGATGACGCCCAGGTATGCGAGCTTTTCGGCAAAACAAAGGTCAGGCTGGTGAAGGGAAGCTACTTTAACCGGAAACTGACAACACCGGAAGATCTGCTTTTGGCTGAAAGATTGCTTGAGATCACCCAAAATATCTGAGCCTGCTCCGTAAAGAGAACCGCAAAAGCCCTGTTTTAGGGCGTTTTTGTTTACATAACTGTCTCAGCCGCCCTGTTTGAGCCACAAAATAGGGTAAAAATGCAAGAAACATGCCACAAAATGTTGTATTTTAGGTGCTTTATGTGCTATAATGTGCGAGGTGGCAATAGTGCCAAACAAATTCTTTTAGGAGGAAAACAACATGAACAAAACTGAACTTGTAGCAGCAATTGCTAAGAAGGCAGAAATCTCTCAGAAGGATGCTGACAAGGCTGTAAAGGCTTTCACTGAGGAAGTTTCCAAGGCTCTTAAGAAGGGCGACAAGGTACAGCTTATCGGCTTCGGTACCTTCGAGGTAGCTAAGAGAGCAGCAAGAACCGGACACAACCCTGCAACCGGCGAGTCCATCAAGATCAAAGCTTCCAAGCAGCCTAAGTTCAAAGCAGGCCAGGCTCTTAAGGATGCTGTTAACGGCGCTAAGAAGAAATAAGTTCCAAAACCTACCTAAGATTAAAAATCCAACAAAAAGACCGGGAATCCCCGGTCTTTTTGTCGCCTTGTTCTAAGAGGGCTGAAAATATGATACAATAAGATATCATTGTTTGTGAGGTGAATTAAGAGAATCTGCCCCATGAAAAGGAGTACCTATGAAGCGAAATAGAAATTACAGAATCCGGAAACATATAACCTTGATGGCTGTATTGATGAGCGTCAGTTTGCTGCAGATTTCAAAGCCGGTTACGGCGGATGTGACGCAGGGAGCAAAAGAAGCCGGAAATGCAGCATATGTACTGGGCCAGGCCATCGTGGCTTTCTACCATAAGCCCACAGATGAGGACGCCACCCCGGAGGAAAGACTGCAGGCCCAGACAAAGATGGAAGATGAGGTTGAGCAGAGCAAAGATGTTACATCGGCAGATGTGCTGACCGAGCTTTCCCGGACTGTCATCGGACAGGATGGGGACCTTATGATCATGCAGGTGTGTTCCGATACCCTTACAACCGAGCAGATCATTGCCATGATGGAAAAAAGGGATGATGTCTGCTATGCAGAACCCAATTATATCGTCCATGCGGCTTCCGCGGATCATACCGATCTGCAGTATAACGCGATAGGTGAAAACAGCATCGAGATGGAAGGGTGGAATACCTATGACGGAGAAGGAAACCCTACGCCTTCGGTCAACACCGATGAGATCGTTGTGGCTGTGGTGGACAGCGGCGTGGATTATATGCATGAGGATCTGAAGAACGTGATGTGGGATCAAGGCCTGAATTATCCGGAGCTTGTTGCTATGGGAGGCGGTAAATACGGAATTAATGTCTGCAGCGTAAATAATCATGGATTTCCATACGATTCACAAAATGTTATGGATGATTTCGAGCACGGAACCCATGTGGCCGGGATCATTGCGGCACAGTGGAACGGCATTGGCGTAAGCGGTCTTGTAAGCGGCGCCAAGATCATGGCGGTCAAGTCCATGAACAATAACGGCAGTAACACCATTGTGGAATCCATCAAGGCCTATGATTATATCATTAAAGCCAGAGATGCCGGCGTCAATGTACGGGTCGTCAACAATTCCTGGCATGACAACGTATTCGGACATACCATGGACCTTCTGGTCCGTGAAGCGGGCGAAAAAGGCATCCTGTCTGCATTTGCGGCAGGAAACAGGGAGTTGGAGATCGACAATAAGGATATTCTTTCCGTTTCTTTTTACAACAATCCCTATGCTGTCATTGTGGGTGGAACGGATCAAAACGGAAATGCGGCGAATTTTTCCAATTACAGCAAAAAGCTGGTGGATGTGTTTGCTCCCGGAGGGTATGTCTATTCTACATTTCCCAGATTCAAGGGAAAGGTTTCGGAAAATGCTGTGCCCTATGAAAAAGACGGAATCGTGTATGAAATGAACTACCCATCAGATGCAACACTGCAAGATGGACATGTTGAAGGTCTCATAGGTTTTTCGGCTGATGAAGAAGTGTTTCCCAGCAGTCTGTCCGAGGAAACCGTCGAAGGTGTGGGAAAACTTCTGTGCGTTTCCTGTGAGAATGAGTATAGTTACGAATCCATCTGTTCGGATGTGATCACAGGTCTGGGGGATATCCAGGGAGGTTATCTGGATGTGTATATCGAAGAGGATGATACAGATGTTTCCATCAGCTGCTTCAATCCGGATTATGATACGGAAAGAGGTAATGATTCGGATCATAATAAACTCAGCAAGGGTCTTCACAGACTGGGCTTTACGTTTTATGAACATACCCTGAGCAAGGATCTTGCCTTTCGTATGGATATCGGTATAAAGAAAAATGGGGAGAATGTGGATCGTGTTCTGATCAAAGGGATCGGCCTGACAACGGATATTGAGGCCTATTCTTATGACAGCGGCACGTCTATGGCAACCCCTGCGGTGGCTGCAGAAGCGGCCGCATTGTTTGCTGCCTTTGATGAAGGGGCGGATAAGATCAAGGCAAGGATCTTAGGAAGCGTCAATGAAAAAGAGGTTCTGAAAGGAAAATGTGTAAGCGGTGGTATGGTAAGCGCAAAGAAAGCCCTGGCAGGGGATACCGTTCCGGTGCTTTTCTCCTGCAGCGTTTCCGGAAATGAGATTTCCGTGGGCGGGTTCTTTTTTGGATCCGAGCCGGGATCCTTAACCATCGACGGCGAAGCGGTTGTAGTACAAAGCTGGAGCGAAGAAGCAATTACTGCAAGGTTTGCAAAAGAGCCCACCATCGGAGAGCATGTGATCGAGGTGACCTCCAAGGCCGGGAAAAAGGGGCATCGTTACGAGATCCTGACAAAGTCTCCGGCACTGGCAAAAAGACTTCCCCTTCCCGGAAGAAGTCTGTCCGGAGATCCGGGAACTTATGCGGTTACATCAAATGCCTATGACCAGTCCTTCTACGGGATTGAAATGAAATCCCTGGTAGGCTATGACGGATATCTGTATGCCTTTTGTAAGAGCCGGGATCAGAAGACCACGGTATTTGCCTATGACATAGAAAAGAAAAGTTGGGGGCAGGTGTACCATGGTGATTATGCAGCCGAAAGCGGTGTCTGCACATGGAAGAACAAAATCCTGTTTTTGGCAAATGATGAAACGAAGGAAATATCGTATCTCGGAGTTTTTGATCCCAAAACAAAAACGGCGCAGTATCATCTGATCAATGCAGACTACTGCGAAACCGGAAGATCCATGATCAATACCGGACAGGGCGTTTATGTGGTAGGTGGTGAGTATCACCGGGAAAAAACAGATCCTGATACGGATTACATATTAGGTGTCCGGAAACTGGATGAGACAATAATGCAGTTTACCGAATTGCAGCGGGTCGGAGAAGATAAAACCTTCATCATAGCGAACAGTTTGGGAGTCGCTTATGAAGATCCGAATACCCTTTATCTGTTCGGAGGCAATGATTCCAATGGGGATATCAACGTCGCATATCAGATCCGGATCAGTGGTAACACCTGCGAACTTAAAGTGTTGAATCCGGCAGATAAACCTTTGATCCCCGGGGCTGCTTTGGAGCAGGGAGCATCTATGCAGGCTGTTTCTCTGGCGGACGGGATCATGTTCTCGGGACGCGTAGCGCAGGATGAAAACAGCAGAGTAACGGCGGATACCTTCTTTGCACCCTATGGCTCAGTGGCCTTTAAGCCGTGGGATACGCTGATCAGCGAGACCCCGGTTTACAGCGTGGATGTGACTGCTTACAGAGATATGTATTATGCATTGGGCATCACCTACTCAGAGGTGGGAGGCCATGTATTTGCGGCATTCCCGGTTCATACCAAGCCCCAACCCGGTGAGATGGCACGCTGCACGGTCACATCATCCGGTAATGGAAAACTGGACAGGGATGGCGCCTTTGAAAGCTATATCGGCGCAAATGAGACCTTCAAGCTGTTGCCGCAGACAGGGAATGAGGTGACATCTGTTCTTGTGGACGGAAAGGAAAGCCTTACCAAAGAAAAGTTAGCGGAAGCTAACAAAAATGGAAGCCTGTCCCTGGAGATCTTATCGGATGCAAAGATTGTGGTTACATTTGGACCGGTTGCATCAAAGGATCCGAAGGACACAGAGGAGCCGAAAACCCGGGATGCCTTCCAAAACGCAGGAGAAGGCGTTGGAATGCTTTCTCCTGACGGTAAGATTCTGAGCGATACCGAAGGCAAGGAGTGGAAGATGACCGATCATCTTACGGCATCGGATCTGAAGAAGGGACTGTCTGTTGCGGTAAAGAACGGTGGAAAATACAAGATCCAAAAGGTGACAAAGAAAAAAGGAAAGGTGACCGGCGCCGTTGCTGTTTATATGGCACCTTATGACCGGAATGCTTCTAAGCTGACGGTACCTGATACCTTTAAGATCAATGGTGTTTCCGTGAAAGTGACAGAGATTCAAAACAGCGCTTTTTCAGGATGTAAAAACTTAAAGCGTGCAGTGATCGGCAAGAACATTAAAAAGATCGGGAAAAAGGCATTTTTCGGATGCGGCAAGCTTTCCGATATCCGCATCCGGTCCCGGCTTTTGCAGGGCAAACGGGTGGGAACAAAGGCCTTTGGCAAAATCAATGCCAAGGCAAAGGTCAAAGTACCCGCTAAGAAAAAGAAAGCATATCAAAAATGGCTGTCTAAAAAAGGACTGCCTAAGAGAGCAAAAGTAAGGTGAGTACACGGATGCTTAGTAAGAATCAGGAATATGAAATGGCCATCGATGACATCGGAAACGATGGTGAAGGGATCGGACATATCGATGGGATAGCCGTATTTGTCAAGGATGCGGCAAAGGGAGATCTGGCTCGTGTGCGGATCATTAAGGTAAAGAAGAATTATGCTTACGGCAGGCTGATGGAGGTGCTGACCCCTTCGCCTGACCGTAGGGATCCTGCTTGTCCTCATGCAAGGGCCTGCGGCGGATGTTCCTTGATGCATCTTTCCTATGAAAGCCAGCTTGCCTGGAAGCAGGAAAAGGTGGAGCAGTGCCTTAGGCGGATCGGAGGCGTCTTTGACATCGAAGAGAAGATGGAACCCATCGTGGGTCTTAAGGCTTTGGAGGAAGCTGAGGGCCCCGGACTTCGATACCGGAACAAAGCACAGTTTCCTGTGGGAAAGGATAAAGAGGGACATATCGTCATCGGATTTTACTCACGCCATTCCCACAGCATCATCGATACCGATCAGTGTCTGCTGCAGCCAAAGGTGTTTGATGAGATTCTTTCGGTCTGCCGCAGTTTTCTGGAGCAAAATATAATTGAACCCTATGATGAGGAAACCGGGAAGGGGCTTGTAAGACATCTGATCTTCAGATGGGGAAAGGCCACAGGGCAGATCCAGGTTTGCGTCGTAGTTAACGGACCGGTTCTTGTGTCACGGGACACCGAGCTTCGATTTGTGCAGAGTCTGCGAAAGGTCCCGGGGGTTGCCGGTATCGTGCTGAATGAGAATACCGAAAATACAAACCGTATTACGGGAGATGGGATCCGTGTACTTTGGGGAAGTGAAACCATCGAGGATAGGATCGGGGATGTGCGGTTTGCCATCGGGCCCCTTTCCTTTTATCAGGTCAATCCCTCCCAGACCGAAAAGATGTATCAAAAGGCCTTGGAATATGCCAATCTGAAGGGGGGCGAGATGGTTTGGGATCTGTATTGCGGGATCGGAACCATCTCCCTGTTTTTGGCACAGAGGGCAAAGAATGTTTATGGCGTGGAGATCGTCAAAGAAGCCATCGATGATGCCCGAAGGAATGCGATACTGAACCAAATGGAGAATGTGACCTTTTTTGTCGGTAAGGCCGAAGAGGTGCTCCCGCGGGAATACGAAACAAATAACATTCATGCAGATGTGATCGTTGTGGATCCGCCCAGAAAGGGCTGCGATGAAAAAGCCATCGAAACCATGCTGAAAATGCAGCCGGACCGTATTGTCTATGTCAGCTGTGATCCCGCTACCCTGGCAAGGGATGTAAAGCTTTTGTCTGAGGGAGGATACTGTCTGACAAAAGCCTGCGCCTTTGATAACTTCAGTCAAAGTACCCATGTTGAGACGGTGGTGAAATTGGTCAACATAGGCGTGAAGCCCGATTTTACGGTGCATTTGGACGTTGACGTAGATGATTTCTACAAGACTGTTGGAGAGGAATAACGTCATTTTAGGGAACAAAGAGAGCGTAGCAAGAAAAAAAGGTGGTAGTCAAGAGTAATAGGAAATGATGCCTTGGCCAATATTATGGGGGAGTTGTATACACTATGATACGTGAAGCGAAAAGAGAAGATTTAGCTGAGCTGCTTGAATTGTATCTGTTTTTACATGAAGACAGTATTCCGGAGCATGATAAGCACTTAATGGAAACATGGGAACAGATAATCGGAGATTCGAATCATCATCTGATTGTCTGTGAAGTTGATGGAAAGATTGTTTCATCATGTGTATGCGTGATCATACCGAATCTGACCAGAAATGTGAGACCATATGCATTTGTCGAGAATGTGGTAACGCATGCTGATCACAGAGGAAAAGGTTACGCAGGAGAATGTCTGGCTTACGCAAAGCAGATCGCGGAGCAGGAGAATTGCTATAAAATGATGCTCCTTACCGGATCAAAGAAGCCGGAGACTCTGCATTTCTATGAAAAGG
>JAEEKV010000023.1 GCA_016282595.1 Lachnospiraceae bacterium | reverse complement strand
CGTTGCAGCCAGCAGAATGCCTGCGGCTGACAGTTTTTTCATTAAATACTCTTTTTTCATAATGGGGGTACTCCTCTCGTTGTGTGGCGCTGAGTCAAAATCTTGTGTTTAAGGTGTGGCTCTTGAAATATTAGCCTTCAAACCGGTTGTGTTTAGATTATTCATATTTAACAACGGGCTGATATAACCTTTCTGGTCATATTTATCCTCTGCGGATGTCACTTCTCTGAACAGATAAGGCTTACCTGCTGAATCTACAGCAAACGTCTTTGTAAACTCAGTAACATGCTTCACTGTATGATCCGGATCATTATAGTTGTTATCTTTACAGTAAACAAACAACTGTCCTCCATTGAAATCGGAAGAATCTGCGTAATCCGGAATCGTCAGCGTCATTCTGAGAGAAACCGCATCCCCATTCGGTGTCACTTCCAGATCCGTAGCATCATCTGTCCAAGCATAGATTCTTCTGGCATCCGGATCATCACTACCATTATTTTCGCTTTTCGGTGTCTGCCTGATAAACGCAATTCCGAAGCGCTGTGTAAGGGCTGTAGTCGGCGCAGTTGCTGTCAGTTTCATGGTACCATATACCTCAATGGTCCTACCATTCAGAGTGTAGGATGCTCCAGACAGCGTAATCTTACCGCCTGTCATAGCCGCACTACCATTCGCCGGCAAATAGATGTCCTTGGTGTAATGCTTACCGGATTCTCCACCTGCGGAAACCCAATACTCCATTACATCGTTTCTTTCTCCGGTATGTGCATTAATAATTGCTAAGTATGTCAAATAATTCGTTTTGCCCTTATTAAAGTCAACCCTCAATGGATTCATCGGATCGATGGTTACAGTATTCCCGTAAATTTTAGCATTGATCTTAAGTCCCGAAGCTATAGCCGCTGTTCCATCCGTTGTCAAAAAGTCCTCCGGATTCTTCAAATGCAGATACCACTTCTGGTTAGCCGCATTATTCTCGCACAGATAACAGATCTCCAGCTCCGGTACCGGGAATGTATCGTCAATAAATCTGGCAACACCTGTCTTAGCATAGATTTCCAATAATTTAGCAGCTGTCGAGCTTTCCGGATTTGTGATTTCGATGCCATCACTGTAAACCCTTGCTAATACTAGGTAATCATAGTTTGTATCCACTGTAAGACTATCCGGCTTCGGAATCCAAAGCTGCTTTGTGCCCGTTACGGTTTCGGTCTTCGTTGCAACCATCTGCACACGATCCGGTGCGGAGTTGGCGCTGACAGTCAATTCCTCAGGTGTAGCAAAGGTAGTTCCCTTTTCTACCTGATAGTAGGTCATCTCAACCTTGTAACCTTCGGAGCCCTTTTCTTCATCCACATCCCAGGATACATAGCCAATTTGATCACCTGATATGTTTGTAACCTTTGGAATGCCCACACCTGATTGCATGTAAAGCTTGTTTCCTGTTTCATAATTAGCCTGATCTGCCAAAGGCGCAGCAAAGTAATACTTCGGATTCGAAGGTGTAATCATATCATCACTTCCGCTGATCTGCGTCAGAACACCTGACGTGCGATCCTTACCGGTAGCAAGTGAAGCATCTTCAATCTCAAAGTACTGCTTAAACACAGGCGGCTCGGGCGTGGTCGTATCCGTATTCGGAAGTATAGACTTGCTGTACCAAGCTGCCAGTGTGAAGCCTTCATACTCTGTCACATCAACGCCTACGGAGTTTGCACTGACTGTGATATCCAACGGAATTCCCGTACCACCGGTTCCGGCATCCGCTTCCTTCAGCAGAATATCATCAGACATTGCCATAGTTACCTTCTTACCGCCGGATTTATTCGCATAAAGCTCCCACCTGATATAGTTATCATGCTCCGTATCAGCAGATGTATCAAAGTGCAGCAATCCTTCATAATGCATGGATCCCGTGTCACTAAGTGTCATCTTCTCATTCTCCAGTGATAACAGTTGGGCCTTTGTAGCATCCAGACTTGAGAAGAGTTCAATCTGTCCGTAGTTCTTCGGCTTGGATACAAAATATCCATCTGCAGAAGCATAGGCCTTCAATACTCCACTCAGTTCCGTTGTATTCAGTTTAGCCGCGCCCTTCAACAGGCCATCAGCATAGGTATCAGCAGCAAATTCATTTGCGCCGAGAACAACCTTCGTCTTTGCCTCAATACCTTCATAGGCATCCGCATTCAGAAGTCTCGCATACCAATCTCCGCTTCGATCCAGGCGAACAAATTCGATTTCCGGAGGATCCAGGATCGGAGGATGATAATAGCCTAAAGTTCCATCCTGTGTTGCTCTGTTAATATAACCACTGATCCTCTGAGGATGCTCGGCCGCAAGTGCAGTCGGAACTCCAAAGTAGGTATATACAGGGCCTCTGCCTGTTCCTGCATACCAAACAACCGCCTTCAAATCATCATATTGTGCCGGATCTTCACCGGAAGATGTGAGCATATCTCTGGTGATGTCAATGGTTGTTTGTTCTCCCGGTTTCAGAGCTATCGTATCATCCCAATACAATGTCTTTTGAACGCCATTACCGGAGACGGTACCATATACCTCAACCACAAATTTCTGTGCCAAAGCATCTCCTGACTCTTCCTGAGCAGGGGTTAATGCTGTACCTGTCTTATCCGAACCATAACTGTCATACTTAAATGTAGCATGGAAAGAACCATCTTCCATCAGACGATCGCTATAAGAAGCATCATTTACAAAGCCATAGCTCATATCCTCCGGGTTTGTCACCTTCGGAATATAGGCCACAACCTTTTCCGTCTTATCAAAGAAGCCGTTTGCTCTTGCGTAGAAATAGATCTCTTTATTCTCAGCATTGTCCAAATACCCGTTTTCAAGCTTCTTCATATTTGCCAGCAGGCCGCTTTCAGGATCCGTCACCTCAGAATCCGCAAAGGAAATCACGTGCTCCTTTATGCCCTGTGCATTCAGCATATAAGCACCAACCTCAAAGCCTCCAAATGTCTTAGACTCTTCATAGGCATCCGGATTCTGCAGTCTCAGGTACCAATCATCACCATAAGCCACGATCTCGAATTCAGGCTTGGTAATGGGAGCGGTCCGATGCAGGTATTTGACCTCATCTCCACTCTTATCCGTAATGAATCCGGTAGGACGAAGTCTTCCGTTTGCATACTTTTCTGTGGTTTCAAAGTAATTATATACTTCTCCCTGTCCCGGTGAAACATACCAGATCTCTACGCCAAACTTGTCATAATCCGACAGGTTTGCAATGCCTACTACATCATAGAAACCGATACTTACACTGATCTCACCGGTTTGCGCATCACCTGCCGTTAACGGATAATCTTTACGGGCAACTGTCTCATGACATACAGCTTTTCCGTTTTCTTCCTTAATTCCGTACAGCTCAAGCCAAAAGATCTGCGGAACAGGCGCTACCAGGGTCGGATTATCCGCATCCATGATCGTATATTTCAGCGTCGTCTGGTATGACGGTTTATTGTCAACATTCTCAAAGATCGTAGGATTTCCTTCCTCACCCCAACTGTAAACAATGTTGGGCTGCGGGTTCTTCGGAATATAAACCGTCATAAATGTCGGGTCAGCCGCCATCGCATAGGTCGTTGTTTTATCTTCTGCCGTGGCATAGATATAGACTTCCTCGTCCTTCTCACCCAGAACAAGGTTCGATTCGTTGATCGGTTTTGCATTGTAAAGCAACGGAAGGTCATCTTCATCTTCAAAGCGAAGTTCGTCTCCCGTAAGATATACATCAGAGGCAGTAATCTTCTTTCCGCTAAGATCCTTTCTGTATGCACCGATCCGCAGATTCGTAAGGTCTTTGAAATCTTTAAAGTCCTCCGCATTCTTCAGATGCAGCATCCAGGTATCACCGTTAGCCACGATCTCAAATTCGGGCTGCGGAAGTTTGGGCAGGATCCGAATCCAGGATTTGATGGTCGCGGTGTTCATAATCGTATTGCCATCGAGATGATTCGTGTCTCTTTGATCCCAAACCTTGACAACGGCAACATACTTCAGGCCGCTTGAAAAATCGATCAATTCCCGGACATCCTCCGGAATCGTAAAGGTGGTGCTTCTGCTATAGGCCTGTTGATCAAAGGCCTTCACCAGGTAACCGGCATATGGACTCATATCTACGTCTTCTGTCGCGTCAAATTCTACATCGGCAGGTAAACCGTAAACAGCGATCGTCATATCGAATGCTGTTGCCGACACCTCACCTCCGGCTTCCAATGGTTCAAGCTCCCAGGAGGTAAGATATCTTCCTTGCTCTTTATCTTCTTTTACATTGACATTGATGATCCGATCCCACTTCCGATCTTTTTCAACCCAATCAATAAATCGCATGTAATCTCGATCCAGCCGAAATGCCGATTCGGCATCAAAATCAAATTCATCCGCAGAAGGAATGCGGCTCTTTGTCTTTTGACCTTGTTCAAACAAAGCAGCATAATTGAAATGGTTGATATCGTTTTTTCTAAGGGCTGTGATATCCAGATCAATCCCTTTTTCGTCATAATGAGAGATGATCGGTCCCACAACAACTTCTACATCATCCCCGAGTGACGATTTAGCTCGCGCTTTCAGGACCTCTGGCTGGGTCTCGTCATTTACATCCATCGGTTCAACCCATCCGTTTTCTACATTGACGCTCTTTACCTGGTATCCATTCTCTTCGCTGACAAGGGCATGAGATGAATCATCATTGATGGAAATCGCATAAAGATGTTTCGGATCCACCGGCGGGTCCATCTGGTTTGCCGGACTCAGAGTAGCCGGACTGAGCGGGTAGGTTTCTCCGGCCTTTGCTGAGTAGATCAACTGATTGATCTTGTTTTTCTTCAAAAGACCGTATTTATGCCCTTTACCGTGATTTGCCCCATGCCCATGCCCATTACCATTATTGCTCTTTAATTCCCCATTTACGACGGTGCAAAGGAGCTTCATATCACCGGTCACATTACCAAAAATATTGGGGCGCCCCGGCGTAACATCATCGGCAGGGTCCAGATACTGGAAGGAATAATTGTCCACATAGTAATTGTTCGAGCAAAGATCATAGCATTCCTTAGCCTTTATATCATCATTATTTTTTCTGTAACCGACGATCTTTCCGATGTTATCAAGATCGGCATAATTAGAGTTATTATCGTAATTGCTGAGACGGACTCCGAGGCAAGACTGAATAGAGGTATATCCGGTATGGGTATTTCCTTTATATGCGGGTCGCACACCAAAGATCGTACCCGTACCACCGGAACCGCCATAGAACTTACGAACCGCTCCGTCTCCAGCATCCCCCGGGAACTGCCAGAAATTGGAAGCATAGTTTCGGCATTTGGAAATATTGATGACCGCGTTGTTGACCGTCTCTGCAATGTCTTTGTTTTCCTTATAACTGGAAAGACCTCCCACTCTTCCCAGGATACCACCGGAAGTGGAATGGGTATAAACCTCTGCCCCCCAGCCATTGACACAATCTTCTATGTTCAGCGCATAGTATCTGTCGTCTTTGGGTGAGGAAAGCTGGCCTGCTATGCCCCCCACATCATTGCCCGTATAACGAACTTCCCAGCTATTTGCCTTTTCAGCTCCTCTGGCATACCCATTAGCGGGCAGATTGACAATGCCATGGTTGGCGCAGGATTTGATCGTGATGGCCTGGTCCGTATTCAGATCTGTCATATGCGCCACGATTCCGCCGGCGGTACCGATATAACCACCGTACTTATTTTTGTTATCGGAAAAGCCGCTGATCAATGTACCGTAGTTATAGCAATACCGGATCGTACCGCCATTCTTCATCAGTTTGCCCATGATACCGCCTACATTATTGCCGTACATGAAAACAACCTTACCGGCATTGATACACGCTTCCGTTACCCACTTGGAGGTCACTTCATTTTTCTGCGTCCCGATCACGCCTCCGATATAAGAGAAAGCATATTTCTCGCGCTTCTGGCGTTCAATTTCGGCAGTTGAATTAGGATTCGTTACATAAGGCATTTCCCTTCTGACATAGGCAAGATTCAGATTAAAACGGAAATCTCCTGCGATTTTTGCATCTGTTGCAGGAATTCCCTGAGAAGCGTTCTCCCCTACGATTCCACCAACTGCATCATAAATCTCTGTGGGATAATAGTTTTCCACCATCCACTTACCCGTGCTGCAATACAGCACGGTTCCGGTGGTTGCATTATAGCCTGCGATACCACCCACATATCCCTTTCCGGTATCCATACTGATCAGGTACGTATTTTGGGAGGCGTCATACTTCTGCGACTGGTTGGGACCGATTTCCTTCGGCAGGGCATTCTTCCCTGCAGAAGCAACATCCGTCAACTGTCCGCAGTTTGCTTCTGCGATAGCATTAAGTTCTCCTGTCATCCCCTTCATAAATTTGATCCGAAGGGCTTCCGCAGCCGCTGCGCTCTTTTCACGTGCAGCATTCTCCGAATCAGGACTTCTATCCTCTTCATAAGCATACGGAAGCGAGGCCACCAGATTTTGCCTGTTGCCGTTCCATGTGCTCGCTTCTGCCGAGCTTGTATAGTACCCGTAAGCCGTGGAATCTGCCGCAAGCTCCAGATACTGCATCGCCTCATCTGCAAACCTCATATCCACAGTATTGTCATTGATGCCGCTTTCGGAAACGCCGCCTAACTCCACATTATTTCCGGCGCCGCCGCTAAGCGCCACCTGTGCCTCTTTCTTCAGATCCCTTCGAAGACGTAATTTCTTATCCGTATAACCGCAGTGGAACAGATCTCCCTGATTCACGCCGACAATACCGCCAGCCATTCCGTTCTTCACAGTCAGCAGACTCTGCTGGTCAATAATATAGGCCCCGGTTGAACCGGTTAAAAACTTTCCGTCTGTTCCGGTCTGATAATGTGCCGTTACATAGCAGTTTTTGATCTCACCGCCAAAGAAATTCTGTCCGCAGATGCCGCCAATAGCTGAAGATGCAGATATCTTCTGATCTCCCGTAACTTCCTCCGTAAAGCCGGCCACACCTCTCATATCGATCTGCCCGCCTGCCAGATAGCAATTTCTGATGCTCGGAGTCTGATCCTTGCCTGTTTGCTTTCTGTTTACGGCGACAATACCGCCCACACGGAGCTTACCGGTATTTAATCCGGTATCGGATTGCGTCAGATCACCTGCAAATATACATTTCTTCACGGTTCCGTGATTCAGTCCGATCACGCCGCCCAGCATCTCTGCATTGGTCAGTCTCAGTTTCATATCGGACTCAATATTCTTAACCACGCCTTCCGCATAGTTGGTACCAACGATACCACCTATGATGATCGCGTCCTTCATGGTTGAATAACTCAAATACTCACCAACAACACCGCCGTTTACGACACCGTAGTTCATACCTGCAAGATATCCGATGGTACGCATCTCATTACCAGTTACACTGATGGTCTTGTCATCCTCAAGTGCAATCTCCGTCTTTTCGTTCAGGGCGCATTCGCAATCCTTCAGTACAGATTCCTCATAGTTGATAGAGGTGATGGTTCCGGCCACTTCCACGTTACCCTTGATCTTGGGAACGTACCCTTCCGTCTGAACGTCATCTCCCTTTTCTCTATCTACGCGGCAGGTCTCGATATAGCCGAAATTCTCCGCCGTTATTCCGGAAGAAATACCCTTTGAAGCGGTCAGGTCACAGAAGCTCTTGCAATCCTTGATATAATGCTTCGATGCATTTACGCCCAGAATACCGCCTACATAATCCTCACCGTGCACATCGCCGTAATTTTGGCAGCCAACGATCAAAGGCTTTGCCTGGTCCGGAATGGTCCAGTCATTCTCGGCATCCTTCTGGCTCAGAATCGCACTCTTCCACTTCACTTCCATATTTCCCAGAATACCGCCTACAAAAACGCCGTTCCCGGGAGCATTTTCGGAATTGATGGCTGCTCTGCTTTCGATAGACCAGTCCCAATTGTCAAACACATTTCCCTTACCGTCCACTACTCTGTCGGCATCAGATAATATCGTGGCATTTTCTCCGCGGTTTTGGGGCTTCAACAATGCAATGGCATTACGGACGCCGTTATTGACCGCAAAGTGTCCCGGATAGCCTTTGTCGAAATATGCTTCGTCAGCATAACGTTTTTGGCTTTCCTCCTCACTACTTACCTTAGGCATTGCCTTTTTTGCTGTAATGGCATCTGCACCCAAGCCAACTGTAGGCTGAACATCCGAAGCAGTAATCAGTGAAAGATCACCATAAACATAACCGAAAATACCACCGATTCCATAGGCATACTTCGCAGGCACCCCTTCCTTGAAGGCCTGGATTCTGTCTGTGGTTCCGATGGTCGCCATAGTCGTATCAAAGCCTGTTCCCAAGTTGGCGGTGATCTTGCCTCCGCTTCTTAACCTGTCGCAGGTCATCAGTTCTACATCAGCCGCTTTTTCGGGCAGATTCAGAGTTCCGGCAAACATACCTATTCCGCAGCCCGGCTTCTTTTCCTGCGAGTTGGTACGGAAAATGGTTGCCTTCAATTCGCAGTCATCATCCAGATAGATTTCCTGCAGACCACCGTTGCTACGGCCGCAAAGAAGTCCTGCCGCCTGAAGCTTCTGGCTGACAAGCGGAAAGTCTTCGATATTATCTGTTCCTTTTGCTTCAGCCTCTGTTTGTGTCAGGAATTCTGCCTTGGCTCCGCGAAGCACAAGACGTCTGATCCGTCCGTTGTTCTGCGCGATCATGCCGACCTGCTCTGCCTCATTCTCCAACTGGGAACTGGCCGACGGACTACCATTCGTTCTCGGATACTTCACATAGGAAGCATTGTTCATCTTCAAGCCGTAGATGGCATATCCGTTGCCATCCAGCATACTTCTCTTTGACAGTTCAGGAAGCGTTGCAAAGACAGCCTTATCCTCTGCCACTTTTTCATAGCTTGCTTTCCGTACACCGTAAATCTGAGATTCATTGAAATACAGGTCGTTTTTCAGAGTATAGAAATAGTAGGCCGTGTCCTTTTCGGATGCGGTCCTCTGTTTCTTTTGCTCCGCAAAACGCACATTATAAAGATGTCTGTTATAAGCGATCTGATAGTCGCCGGGTTTAAGTTTCTCTTCTCCCTCTGCTGCCAGTTCATTCTGATAATCCGTTTCAAACAGATCGTTGTGTACGTTAGACTGCTTGGAACCGGAACCTGCGATCGCGGAACCTGCGCCTGCAGAATAGGAAACATTGACCACTGCATACATCAGGCAGGCTTCATCGCCCATAAACCGGGTAATGCTCAGGCTCTTTCCATCAGCCATTCCGGTGGTTGTATCTGCATCCGGAAGCAGCGCCGTACTCAGAGAATCGATCTGCTGGTCCAGAATCAGGGTAATGTCCTTATTCTTATCATCATCTGTCAGATTAGGATTTTTACTGTTCTTGTAGCCCACATAGAAGGTATGCAATCCGTCGATCTCACCGTCTCCGTTGCCATCTCCCACCAGATTGCCTGCAGCATCCAAAACCTTCAGCTGGTAAGGCTGCGGCGCGATCTCTGCCATATCCTCCGGCTTGGGCATCGGCTGCCCGGGTGTCAAAGTTGTAACTACGCTTTTCAGTACGGTACTAGCCGGCTCCATCTTAACGGAGAAT
>JAEEKV010000187.1 GCA_016282595.1 Lachnospiraceae bacterium | reverse complement strand
GTTAACCTTTCCTTTTTCAGATACGATGGTTTGATACCAGGTTTCCGGAATGACGTTACCGGAAAGATTTAGCATTCCGATTTCGTCCACGATCGGATTGCCGGTTTTGATTTCAGTATTGATAGACATATGAATCGCACTCCTTTTTGCTGATAATTTTTGTAAAGTGACAAATTCACATGAAAACTGAATACGCAATTTTGCTGTTTGATGTTGAAATGCAAAAGATAAAAAGAACGCGAAAAGAGACAATTTTGTCCGCTTCCCTACAAAAGTTGTTCAATGAACAAAGGTGAGAGCCCGAAACCCTTGATTTTACTGGTATTTTGGGTTGCGTTATAAGTTCGAATCCTTTCGCGCACGCTATAACAACAAGAAACCGGAACGAAAGTTCCGGTTTTTTTGTTGTTGGAGCTGCGCGCTGATCCGAACCCTACGGTTCGGGTCTCGCCTGCCGTGCACGAACACAATCGGCATTTTTGGGCGAAAGTACACGGAATTCTGATAAAAATATTGGAATTGTGATATATAGAGCGCGCGGTAAATGCTATTCTGTATTCAGTTCATAGATGCAAGGAATTGCACCGATTTGAATTAGCTTTCTTTCTTTACCCAATATGAAACAGCCGACGCGGAGCGTCGGTTTTTTCATTTCTACAGACCTTGTCGTATCTTGTTCTGAAGTGACATACCTTACATCGACAGCAGCTGCAGTTCCTTCCATCCCTTTTCCTCTGCTTGCAGGACATCCGTTTCTATGAGCATATACTGCTCCGGAAGCCCTTCCTGAAAGCAGGGTGCGAATACCGCTGCAGCGTCTTCGATCTTGTGCTCCTTATCCCTTGCGAAATAATAGTCTGCTTTCGGCAGGATCCGGCAGTTTTCGGGCAGGTTATCCTTATTACCCTCTGTCAGTGTGGCAAAGACATACTTTTTGGTCTCGCCCATTTCGTGGGTATACAGAAGACCGGAAGGATAGCCTGCGGATAGCCCCTGCTTTTCAGCATTGACAAAGATGGAGAGCAGCATATGATTGTAGCGATTTGCGGTAGTCACCTCATCAAATTCCGTGACGATCACAATGCGTTCTTCCAAAGTCTTTTGCATCCGGTTATCATCGGATGCTTTTTTCTTAGCAGTTTTCTTTGTGGTAGCCTTCTTTGAGGAAGTTTTCGACTCGCCGCTGACAGCTCTGGCTGCCGTGGCGGAAAACATCTTATCGGGAAGGGGCTCTGCAACAGTGCTTTCCCCGGCTTCGATCCTTGCGAGAGTAGATTGCAACACTTCAATGGTCTGTTGCATGGTGCGGATTTTTCTCTCGGCAAGGTCCTTGCCGTCAAATAACAGCTTTCTGATATTCAGCGCTCCGCCTGCTTCCTTATAGGATTCCAGATCTCGAAGGGGAATACCAAGCTCAATACAAAGCTGGATGGCATCCAACAGATAGAGCTGCTCCGGCGTGTAGTAGCGATAGTTGGTCTCCTGATTGATGTAGGCAGGGGAAAACACCCCGATCCGGTCATAGTATCGAAGGGATTTGATGCTCACATTCTTAAGCTTGGAAACCTTGCCGATGGATAAGTAGCCTTTCATAGCCGTTTCTGCTCCTTTCTTCTGTATCCGATAGTCTGCAACCTTCAAAGTATACCAAAGGGACACAGTTTTACAGTAGCATAGATCCCTAAAAAACACAATGGAAAAAGGGCGTTGCCGGTAGGGCGTTTAGGTAAAACTGTCTGCGGCTGTGGTTTTGAAAATCAGAATCCCAGATCCTCGCCTACCAGGATCACATGGATCCTGTCTTTGTGCTTGGAATATCTGGTAACCAAAAACTGGCAGCAGATGGTATCCGGAGATTTGCAGTTAAAGCAGGACCCAGTTTTGCTGCAAGGGGTGTCCAGTCCGAATCGCTGGGCGTTAATGGGGGCAGCTACAGATCGGGCCCGTTTCATGGCACCGTCCACATCATCGCATACCTTGTTCATGCTGACGATAAACAGCACCTTCTTCGGACCGAAGGCAATGGCTGAAACTCTGTTGGAGTTTCCATCGATATTGACTAAAACGCCATCCTCTGTCATGGCATTGCAACTGGCCAGATAAAAGTCGGCATCATAGGCCAGAAGTGCAGCTTCTCTTTTATTATCGTAGGCATTCCGATCAATGAAATCATAGTTGCCTGTCTTCAGTGCGTCCGACAGACCGATCTCATGAATGCTCATGCCGCCGCCCATGGTGATCACGGATCCTTCCGGGATCAGTTCCAATGCCTTGGCAAGCGCTTCTTCTTTTGTCTGGGCATAGTAACCTGTCATATTTCTGGAAGCTAGTCCTTTGATGACTTTTTCAGCCAGCAGCGTATTGCGCTTTACGATATTTTCATTCATGTGTAGCCCCTCCTAAAATTTTATCTTGAAAATGTAGGAAATGTACGATACAGATACAGTTTTACATTATCACAGATGCCACTGGGTGTAAACGAGGTCTTGCGGAAGACTTCGTGTTCGCGGAGCACGAATACACCGCACCTGTCCATTGTGAAAACCTCACAAAAATGCCCCCCTGATTTTTGGTAAGAAATCAGTGTTTTTCGTTTGCAAAATACCTTGTAATTCATAGTATCTCATGATACGTTATCTGTATCTTTATTTTCCCGTTATTGCGAAGAAAATCGAATAGGTTTTATCTGATCTGAAATCGGAGAGGTCTGTTACCCTGACGCAATTGAATCAAGCAACTTATTTAGGGCGTTATTTTTGTATGCCCAAAAATCTTGTTATTCGACTAAAAGGGAAGGGGGAACAGATTAATGAATTATAAATCAATTAAATCAACAATCAAAAACAAGGAAAACGACTGGCATAAACTGACAGGTGAACTGGATTTTCGAGTAAACAACGATTACCTGTTTCGAGCATTACTACAGACAGATAACAATGTTCTTAAAGAACTGATAGCAAGCCTGTTTCGTTGGAATGTAGAAGACATTACAAGTGCGGATATCCAAAATCCGATACAACTTGGGGCTTCGATAGATAAGAAGTATTACTTTTTGGACATCAAAGTTTTGCTCAACGAAACATATTTGGTCAATCTTGAGATGCAGATTGTTAATGAAAGAAATTGGCCAGACCGGTCACTATGCTATCTTTGTCGAACTTTTGACCAGTTAAACAGGGGAGAAGGTTATACCATTGCTAAACCGGCGTATCAGATTGGATTTACGGATTTTTCACCGTTTGAGGATCATCTTGAATTTTATGGGACCTATCAACTCCTGAATACCAAGGATCAGCACAAATATACTGACAAATTTTCTCTCTCTGTGGTAAACTTAAGTTGTATAAACCTGGCAACCGAAGAAGATCATGCTTCACACCTTGTCGAGTGGGCCAAGATGTTCAAAGCCAAAACATGGGAGGAATTGCGTATGTTAGCAGAAAAGAATCCGGCTATCGATGAAGCTGTCACTAAAATCTATACACTTACACAGGAAGATATCATCCGTGAACAGATGGAAGCAGAGGAACTGTATTATCTAAGTATACAGAAGAGGGATGAAGCCCTTGCGAAGAAGGATGAAGCCCTTGCGAAGAAGGATGAAGAGTTAGTAAGAAAAGATGAGTTAATCGAGAAAGCTCAACTTGAAATAGACCGCTTAAAATCCATCATAGCCGCTAACAATATCAAGGTGGATTAATGTACTGAAATATGATGACGTAAGGAAAGCGCTTCCGCACCGTTAGAGTCATCATATGCATATTTTGATTCGAAAATACAATTACTTCATACGATTCACAAGGCGGAGGCGACAGCCTCCGCCTTTACAGTTGTGCGAGACAATTGTGTCTATTTGGCGAAGATACTTGCGGTAGTCAGATTGAAAGCAGCAGGGCTCTGTGGTATCCTTGATAAGAGTAGAAGTGCATCACAGAGCTATTTGACGCTTTGAAGTTCGAGAAACCAGATTCGGAGAGAATTCACTATGTCCGATTTGACGAAACAGATAAAACATACAAACCAAACAAACCAAACAAAACAGAAGCCGGCTTCCAAGCTACGTCAGCACGGACAAAAGGCAAAACAGAAGGGCTTGAGCGCACTCTTTAAGCTGGTCTTTTCCCATATGATGGTAACCCTCCTTTTGCTGGCGCTGCAGATCTACATCATGTACTGGGCGCTGTATCGGGTCCAGTCTCAGGCGGCGCTGCTTGCCGTATTTTACGGCCTCGGGATGGTGGCAATCGTCATTTTGATCAACGGGGACGATAATCCGGCCTTCAAGCTGGCCTGGATCATTCCGATCTGTGTTTTCCCGGTCTTCGGCGTGGCACTTTATATTTTCATCTACACCAATCCCGGAGGACGGCATTTGCACAAAAGGATCGATATCCGGGTGGACGAAACCCGTTACCTTCTCAGAACCGAGCACAGGGTGGTGGATAAGATCAAAAAAGAGCCCTCGGGGTTTCGCAATATCTGCTATTATCTGCAGCACAATAACCAGATGCCTACCTATGACCATACTGCAGTAACCTTCTTTTCTCTGGGAGAAGAAAAGTTCGCGGATCTTTTGGAGGAGCTGCAAAAGGCGAAGTCCTTCATCTTTCTGGAATATTTTATCATCCATAAGGGGCAGGTCTGGGATGCCATCCTGGAGATTCTGAAGGAAAAGGCAAAGGAGGGCGTGGAGATCCGCCTGCTGTATGACGGAATGAATACCTTGAGCGCGCTGCCTACAAATTATCCGAAGAAGCTGGAAGCGATGGGGATCCATACCCGCGTTTTTGAGCCGATCCGGCCGCTGCTCTCAACAGCGCAGAATCATAGGGACCATCGCAAGATCCTGGTGATCGACGGGCGCGTGGCTTACAACGGGGGCGTAAATCTTGCCGATGAGTATATGAATCTGGAGGAGCGTTTCGGCCATTGGAAGGATACGGCCGTCAAGCTGGAGGGGGACGCGGTCCGCAGCTTTACGATCATGTTCCTGCAAATGTGGTATATGCGGGATAAGGGCCTGGGAGAGTATGAAGCCTATCTTCCCAAGCCAGGTACCTTTGCGGTGAAAACAGAGGGACAGGGGTACGTTGTGCCCTACAACGATGATCCCGTAAACCATCTCGATATAGCCAAGGATGTCTATATGGACATTCTGTATAAGGCAAGAAGTTATGTGCATATCATGACGCCGTATCTTGTGCCGGACAATGAACTGGTGACGGCGTTGATGTTTGCCGCCAGAAGAGGCGTGGATGTAAAGATCATCCTGCCCCATATTCCGGATAAAAAGGTAGTCTTTTCCATGGCGAGAACCTATTATCCACAGCTTTTGGATGCGGGCGTGGAGATCTACGAATACCTTCCGGGCTTTGTTCATGCCAAGGAGTTTATCACGGATGATAACAAGGCGGTGGTGGGATCCATCAACCTGGATTTCAGATCCCTGTATCATCATTTTGAGTGCGCAACCCTGATCCTGAAGGATCCCGTGATCCTGGAGATCGAAGCGGATTTTCAGAAAACACTGGAAAAGTGCAGAAAAGTGGACTTCCAGTACTATGTGGATCTGCCCTTTACCTATCGTATTATGGGCCAGGTAGCAAGATTGTTTGCGCCGCTGGTATGAGAGGGTAGCGCTTGCGTGCAAACCGAAAAAACCAAAACAAAACTGCCGAAAAAACCAAAACAAAAGTGCCGAAAAAACCAAAACAAAACTGCCGAAAATACGAAAACAAAATACCCCGCCGGTTCCCGGCGGGGTATTTGTTTCGATAAAACGCAATCAATTCGATCAATACAGGTGACGCAGTATCGTGGCCGATCAGCCCATGGTAACCTCTACGTTGTACTCGGTCTTACCCTTTACGTAAGGGATTACATTGCCTTCTACTTCCTGGCCGTCTACAACCATCTTTACAACACCCTTCTGAACGTTGCCAGGGTTCTTTACGGTGATGGTGTAGGAGCCTTCACGGAATTTTCTGGTTAAGGTGAAGTCACCGAATCCGTCAGGCACACAAGGGTTGATCTGCAGTCCCTTATGAGTGGGATACAGGCCCAGGATGTGCTGGGAGATGTTAACGAAGGTCCAAGCAGCCGTACCCGTCAACCAGGAGTTCTTGCCTTCTCCGTGGAACTTAGCGTCGCGTCCTGCTACCATCTGGGAATATACATAAGGCTCGGTGCGGTGGATCTCGGAGAACTCCTCTACATAAGCAGGGCAGGTCTTCTTGTAGATCTCAAATGCACGATCACCACGGCCTACAACGGTCTCTGCGATGGAAACCCAGGGATTGTTGTGGCAGAAGATTCCGGCGTTCTCTTTGTATCCCGGAGGATAAGAGGAAACCTCACCGAGTTCTTCGTGATATCTGGTGTAAGCGGGCTGCAGGATCATGATACCGTAGTCGGTATCCAGTCTTTCCTTAACGGAATCCAGAGCCTTGATAGCCTCTCCGGTTTCAAGACCAACACCTGCCAATACGCAGAAGCCCTGAGGCTCGATGAAGATCTGGCCTTCCTCACATTCCTTACTGCCGACTTTGTTGCTGGAGGAATCATAAGCACGAACGAACCAATCGCCGTCCCAACCTGCATCCAGCAGCACTTTCTTCATTTCTTCTACTTCAGCTCTGGCTCTGTCAGCTTCAGCCTGATCGCCCATGAGCTCGCAAAGATCAGCATACTCCAAACCGTATTTTACAAACATACCGCCGATGAATATGGACTCTGCAACAGGTCCCTCGGAAGGTCCGAAGGTCTGGAAGGACTCTCCGGGATGCAGGGAATGGCAGTTCAGGTTCAGGCAGTCATTCCAGTCTGCACGACCGATCAAAGGAAGCTTGTGAGGTCCCTTGTGGGTTACGGTGTAATCAAAGGATCTCTTTAAGTGGTTCATAAGCGGAGTAGCTTTGGACTCATCATTATCGAAAGGAACCATCTCCTCCAGGATGGAGGTATCGCCGCTCTCTCTTACATAAGCACTGGTACCTGCAATAAGCCACAGGGGATCATCATTGAAGCCGGAACCGATGTCGGAGTTACCCTTCTTGGTAAGAGGCTGGTACTGATGGTAAGCGGAGCCGTCCTCGAACTGAGTGGAAGCGATATCGATAATACGCTGACGAGCACGCTCGGGAATCAGATGTACGAAGCCAAGCAGATCCTGGCAGGAATCTCTGAAGCCCATACCACGGCCGATACCGGACTCGTAATAGGAAGCGCTTCGGGACATATTGAAGGTAACCATACACTGATACTGGTTCCAGATGTTTACCATTCGGTTTACCTTGTCGTTACCGGACTGTACGGTATATTTGGTAAGAAGCTCATCCCAGTAAGCACACAGCTCGTCGAATGCCTTATCAGCATCCTCGGTGGTCTGATATTTGGAAAGAAGCGCTTTTGCAGGCTTCTTATTGATCACGCCGTAGGACTCCCACTTGTCATCATCAGGATTCTCACAATAACCCAGTACAAATACAAAGGTCTTGGAATCGCCCGGTGCAAGAGTTACGTTCAGCTGATGGGAAGCGATGGGATACCAGCCGCTTGCCATGGAGTTGCGAGCCTTGCCTTCCTCAACAACCAAAGGATTGGCGCCGCCTCTGTTGTAATCGCCCATGAACTCGTCACGGCTTGTATCAAAGCCTGCGATGTCGGCGTTTACAGAGTAAACTGCGTAGTGGTTTCTGCGCTCTCTGTACTCAGTCTTGTGATACAGGGCGTTGCCTTCCACTTCGATCTCACCGGTGGAAAGGTTTCTCTGGAAGTTCCTCGGATCCTCGTCCGCATTCCACAGACACCACTCAACATAAGAGAATAAGGAAAGATCCTTGGTCTGGCTGCTTTCATTGGAAAGGGTTACCTTCTGGATCTCGCAGGCATCGCCCATGGGAACGAAGGTCAGAACCTCGGCCTTTACGCCGTTCTTCTTGCCCGTGAACCGGGAATAGCCGATACCGTGACGGCATTCGTACTCGTCAAGCTCGGTCTGGGTCGGCTTGAAACCGGGATTCCAGATGGTGTCACCGTCTTTTACATAGAAGTATTTACCGTTGTTGTCGATGGGGACATCATTGTAGCGGTAGCGGGTGATGCGAAGAAGCTTAGCATCCTTATAGAAGGAATAACCGCCCATAGTGTTGGAAATGAGTGAGAAAAACTCGCTGCAGCCCAGGTAGTTGATCCAGGGAAGAGGAGTCTTGGGTGTGGTGATGACGTACTCTCTGTTGGCGTCATCGAAATAACCAAATTTCATAGCTTTTTTTCCTTTCTTACATAATTTTTGCCTTGTCAAAACGGGCCCGCCGCAGAAGCTGTGACAGGACCGTTTGGGATAGGCGTTACCCTAATGGTTAGATTATACCTAAAGAAGGCCGAGAAATCAAGTGAAATCAGATGGTTCGGGGGTGCTCGGGCACGCAGCGAAAACGATTGAAAAAACACGCAAAAAATGAACAAATTTTGTTCACAAAATACGTATTGCAATCCTTAAAAGAATGTGATATAAAGGTATTGTCACCGAAAATATGAACAAATTGTAAACGCGGTGTAAACAAAGTGTTTGCAGAAAATGGATAAAGTTTGTATTTTTGAAAATGGCGCAAACGTAGATTGGGCACGGGCACGGCGGCACCTTTCGGTCAAAGTGCACAAAATTTTACGAAAAACAAGTTGCAAACCTATCAACATTGTTGTATATTAGAGTAACGAAAACGTATTCGTAAAATTCGTCAATCTGGTTGCGGAGGGATGATATGGTATCAATGAAGGATATAGCTGCTGCGTGCAGTGTTTCCGTAGCAACGGTCAGCAAGGCACTGAATGACCATACGGATATCAGCGAAGATACCAAACGGAATATCAGGAAGGTTGCAAGGGAGATGGGATACTTTCCCAATTCCGTAGCCAGAGCCCTGAAGACAAACAAGACCTATAATATAGGAGTGCTGTTTGTGGAAGAGGCTAACAGCGGACTGACCCACGATTTCTTCGCACATGTGCTTGACAGTTTTAAGAGGACGGTAGAGGAAAAGGGCTACGACATCACCTTCCTGAACTGTAACAAATCCCGTCCCAATGCGATGTCATATTTGGAGCACAGCAGATACCGTGGCTTTGACGGCGTGGTAGTGGCCTGTGTGAACTTCCTGGATCCCGAGGTACAGCAGCTTTTGGAGTCGGATCTGCCCGTAGTGGTGATCGACTACGAATGCGAGACCAAGACCTCCATCGTATCAGATAATGAGAGCGGGATCGCAGAACTGATGGATTTTGCTCATGAGTTAGGTCATGAGAGGATCGCATATATCACCGGTAAGGACTCGGAGGTTACCCAGAAGAGGATCCGGAGATATAAGGAAAAGCTTGAAGAGTTCGGGCTTCCCATCAGGGAAGAATACATATTATCTTCCGAATACAGAGACATAGGCCAGACGGCTATGGTAACAACGGAGCTGTTATCACTTCCTGAGATACCAACCTGTATTCTTTTCCCGGATGATTACGCAGCGTACGGCGGGATCAATGTAATTCGGGGAATGGGGATGCAGATCCCGGAGGATATTTCCGTAGCAGGATATGACGGCATTTCACTTGCCTGCCAGATCCAACCCAGACTGACAACCGTCAGACAGGATACGGAAGGCATGGGCAGCATCGCAGCCCTGAAGCTCATCGATCTGATCGAGCAGCCGGAAAGAAGCGGACCTGAAAAGGTCGTGGTTACCGGAAAGCTTGTAAAGGGAGAGACCTTCGCCAAGAACCCCGAGCTTTAAGAGAGGCATTTATATCACCTAGTGATATGAAAATAAATGCAAGTTACTTATTCACCAAACTTTTTCAATTTTTCTAAGAGGAGGACAAAAAATGAAAAAGAAAGTATTAAGCGTTCTGCTTTCTACTGCTATGGTAGCTAGCCTTCTGGTTGGTTGCGGCGGCAGCAGCGAAGCACCTGCAACTAGCGAACCCGCTGAGGAGACCACTGAGGAAGCTCCTGCAGAGGATGCAGCTGAGGAAGAGGCAGATGTAGTTAAGCCTGAAGATGGCGAAGAGTCTGCAGCTCCTGCAAACGGCGGCGAGGGTGGCACCATCAATCTGTGGACCTTCACCGATGAGATCCCTAAGATGATCGACAAGTACATCGAAGATCATCCGGATTTCCCTTACACTGTTAACTCTACCATCATCGCTACTACTGATGGTGCATATCAGCCCGCACTTGACCAGGCTCTGACCGCTGGCGGCGAGGATGCTCCTGATATGTATGCAGCTGAGGAAGCTTTCATCATCAAGTATTCCAAGGGCGATATGCAGGATTTTGCAATGCCTTACAAGGATCTTGGTATTGATGTAGACGCTGAGCTTGCTCAGGCAGACATCGCTCCTTACACCGTTGACGTTGGATCCAACACCAATGGCGAGCTTGATGCACTTGGTTATCAGACCACCGGTGGTTGCTTCATCTACAGAAGAAGCATCGCTAAGGACGTATTCGGAACTGACGATCCCGCTGAGATCTCCGCTATTATCGGTGGTGGTTCCGGTAACTTCGATAAGTTCTGGGAAGCAGCAAAGACCCTGAAAGACAAAGGATATCCGATCGTATCTTCCGATGGAGATATCTGGAATGTCTGCAAGCATGATCCCAGCTCCAAGAGCTGGCTCACCGATGACGGAAAGCTTCAGATCGATGATTCCAAGCTTGCATTTATGGACTATGCAAAGACCCTTTATGACAATGGTTGGTCCAACAAGACCTCTGCTTGGTCTGATGCTTGGTTCGCTGATATGAGTGGCGCATCTGATGCAAACGCATTTGGTTTCTTTGGTCCTGCATGGCTTGTAAACTACACCCTGGCTCCTAACTGCGGCGGCGAGGCTGTTGGCGAAGGCACCTATGGTGACTGGGCAATCTGTGATTCTCCTGTTGGCTTCTTCTGGGGCGGTACCTGGATCATGGCAAACAAGAACATGGATCCTGCAAAGAAGGATGCTGTTAAGGAACTCATTTACTGGATCACCCTTGATTCTACCGAGGATGGACTTCAGTACAAGTGGGCAAACGGCACTCTGAACGGTGAAGGCGGCACCAAGGACTCTGTAGCATCCGGTACCGTAATGAGCAAGTCTGACGGATCCCTTGACTTCCTTGGCGGCGAGAACATGTTCGATTACTTCGTTCCTGCTAACAAGTATGCAAAGGGTGACAACATGACCCAGTTCGATGAGACCATCAACAATGCTTACACCGAGCAGGTTAGCCAGTATGCTAACGGCGAGAAGTCCAAAGAGGACGCTATTGCATCCTTCAAGGAGAAGATCGCTACCGATCTTGGTATCGAGGCAGCTGAGTAATCAATACTCAAAACACAACACATGAAAATGTGAAATAGGAATACGCGGGGAGAGCATATCTCTCCCCGCGGAATTTCTTTGAAAAGAGAACATCCAAGTGCAAGATCCTCCCAAGGTTATACGGAGGATACAAAATAAAACGAAACCAAATACTTGGGAGGAAAGAACATGAAGAAAAGCAAATTTTCGGGATATGCCAAGTGGGGTTACATTTTCTGTATTCCTTTCTTCCTTGCTTATGCAATATTCCAGTTATATCCGACGTTATATACGATCATAATCGGATTCACAGATTTGAAGGGTGTGGCAACAACAGATTTCCACTTCCTGAAGAATCCATTTGAGAACTACGCGTTCATCTTAGGAAACTCCTTATTCAGAAAAGCATTCAGTAACACGGTAAAGATGTGGGTACTCAACTTCATCCCTCAGCTTTCCCTGGCCCTTTTGCTTACCGCATGGTTTACGGACCGCCGGTTTAAGATCAAGGGAGAAGGCTTTTTCAAGGTAGTATTCTACATGCCGAACATCATCACGGCAGCAACCATAGCAATCCTTTTCAGTTCCCTGTTCGGATTCCCCATGGGACCTGTCAATGACTTGCTTACCCGTTTCGGGTTTGCAGATGAGCCCTACAACTTCTTAGTAAAGAAAACAGCATCCCAGAACATCGTAATCTTCATCCAGACCTGGATGTGGTACGGCTACACCATGATCATCCTGATCTCCGGTGTATTGGGAATTAGTACGGAGATCTTCGAGGCAGCAGAGGTGGATGGAGCCAACGGCTGGCAGACCTTCTGGCTGATCACGATCCCGAATATAAAGACCATCCTTCTGTTCACGCTGGTAACCAGTTTGATCGGTGGTTTGAACATGTTCGATATCCCGCAGCTGTTCGTATTCGGCGGCGGTCCCGATAATGCAACGATGACGACCAACATCTTCATCTACAACCAGGCATTTAAGGGAAGTTACCAGTACAACAAAGCTTCAGCGGCAAGTATGATCATGTTCGTGATCATCGTAGTACTGTCCGCGATACTGTTCTACATGCTTCGTGATAAGGACGAGGCAGCACTTGAGCGTATCAAGAAGCAGGAAATGAAGAACCGCAAGCTGCGTGAAAAAGAAGCAGCAAAGAGCGGAAATTAAGGAGGTGCGAAAGTGAGTAAAGCAGAATCAAAAGGCCAGAGCACCGTTGTAAAAAAGAAACAGGACAATAACCTGCCGATCAAGATAGTGATCTACATCATTTGTATCGTTCTTGCGATCTTAAGCTTGATGCCTTTCATCATCATGATCGTAAACTCAACCCGTTCCACCAACGAGATCCAGGCACACGCCGTATCGTTGATCCCTTCCAAGTACTTCTTCAACAACCTAAAGATCCTTGTAAGTAAGAGTTTCGATCCCAAGGTCGGATTTATGAACTCCGTCATCGTATCCGTAGGTGTAACCTTGCTGGCGATCTATTTCTCCACCCTGACAGCTTACGGTATCGTGATCTATGACTGGAGATTCAAACATGCAGCATTCCGTTTCATCATGGCAGTTATGATGATCCCGGCACAGCTGACCAGTATCGGTTTCTATCAGATGGTTTATAAGATCCACATGACGAACCATTTGAGTATGTTGATCCTGCCGGCGATCGCCAACTCCTCCATGGTATTCTTCATGAGACAGTACATGGTAGGAGCCCTTCCCTTCGAGCTTGTACAGGCAGCCCGAATCGACGGAGCCGGAGAGTTCTTCATCTTTAACAAGATAGCCCTTCCCATCATGAAGCCGGCTATCGCAACCCAGGCAATCTTCACCTTCGTAAGTTCCTGGAACAACCTGTTTACTCCGATGATCCTGTTAACGGATCAGAAGAAATACACCCTTCCCATCATGGTATCCCTGCTTCG
>JAEEKV010000186.1 GCA_016282595.1 Lachnospiraceae bacterium | reverse complement strand
GCATGCCCAAGAAAAAAGTCTTAGGAAACTCTCCTCTTTCGGCGGTTTTCCCTTTTGCCTGCACTCTACTGCTCCTAACGCATCCTGCAGGGTACTGATGATCACCGCAACCTCTATCTCATTCTCAATTGGTCGTAAGCCTTTTTGTCTCTGGCTTGCTAGATAGCATAACACCCTGCGGCCTGTCTGTCAACCCATGAAAACAGGATGTAAGATTGTCCTGAAAAACAGGATGTACGATCGTCGCCCGTAAAAAAGCAGGCACCAGAAACCATATGTGCACGCAGGAAAAAAGAATTGCGCATGAAAGTGTTGAAAATTCCCCGCATATTTAGAAAATTCTCTACTTATTATCTGTAAAATATGGTATAATACATTCAGTTTTACCGCTCGATGAGCATACCAAAAATCACGTGTAAGGAAGGTATATCTGTGATGAAAAAGAAACTGTCTATGCGCTCCATGTTAATGCTGTTTGCTTTGATCCCCGCGATCTCCACCATCATTGTTCTGGGCATTGTTTCCGCCATGATCATGACCCGGCACGTAGAGGAAAACATCAAGGAGGAGCTGATGGTAGCCTCCAAATCCCTTCGTGAATATTACGAATATGACCTGATCAATGACAATGATCTGGTGGACGGCTTCTGTGAATACGATACGGATTTCATCGACCGGATGGGAACCACAGGTGTAGATCTGACATTGTTTAAGGATAATATCCGTTTCATGACCACCATTACGGGTCCTGACGGAAAACGGATTGAAGGAACCGAAAGCTCTCCCGAGGTTTGGGAGATCGTCAAAAGCGGCGGCGATTACTACTCTGATGATGTCGTGATCAACGGGATCGATTACTACGTATATTATATGCCCCTCGGCGATCAGAATAAGATCTACGGAATGTCCTTTGCCGGAAAGCCCGCCACACAGGTTCAGGCTGCCAAAAAGCGACTGTATCTCATGATCTTTTCCATCGGCATTGTCCTGACTTCCCTCTTTGCCATCCTGGCGATGTTCATATCCCGCAAGGTTGCAGAGCCCCTTAAGAAGGCCGCTATGGCTGTGGAAAGCCTGGCCGACGGACAGCTGAATGAGAATTTTGAAGTCACCTCCGGGATTGCCGAGACCACGATGCTCTTAACCGGACTGCAGCGCTTCTCCACGATCCTGACCCGGATCATCTCAAACATTTCGGAGAAGACGGAGGAGCTGGTGGCAGATGCGTCCAACCTGAATCTGTCCTCCACGCAGAATGCGGATAATATGAATCAGCTTTCCCAAGCCTACAACGATATCTCAAACGGTGCCAGCACGCAGGCCGATGAGGTGCAGCGGGCGGCAGGTGCCGTAACCGAAGCCGTATTTGATGTGGAAAAGATCAATGCGGCCGTAGAAAACACCACTGCCGTTACCGAGGAAATGACCCAGGAATCGCAAAAGGTTGCTTCCGATTTCGATGTGCTTTTGCAGGATACCTTTGAGAGCATCAAAAACCTTGAAGCCATCACGGATAAAATGAATGCCGTTTCCAATGCCGTGGATAACGTAAACAACGCTGCCGGCGAGATCAACAATATCGCTTCCCAGACCAATCTGCTGTCCTTAAATGCGAGTATCGAAGCTGCCCGTGCCGGTGAAGCAGGACGCGGTTTTGCCGTAGTTGCAGGAGAGATCAGCAACCTGTCCGAGCAGTCAGACAAGGCTGCCAGGACCATCAAGGAGATCATGACGCACCTTGAGGCAGAAACGAAGGATGCTGTGGAGATGGTTTCCCGCCTGTCACAGATCATGAAAAAGCAGGAGGAAAACTCCAGGACCTCCAAAGAGAGTCTTACCTCCCTGATGAGCTCCATTCAGGATACCCAAAGTCAGGTATCCAACGTCCGGGAAGGCGCCGCATCCGTTGCTGCCATCTGCGAGAACTTAAACGAAGTCATCCAGAATCTGTCCGCCATTTCGGAAGAAAATGCGGCTTCTGCAGAGGAAACCTCGGCTTCCATCGAAACCGTCAATGCCAACATCGCAGATGTATTGCAGATGGCTTCCAGGCTCAACGGTATCTCCGAACAGCTTCGAAACAATATGGCTTACTTCTCCTAAGCGAAGTATTTTACAATCCATGCATAGAAAGATCCCGGCAGTTGCCTCTGCCGGGATCTTTTTGTCCTCTTCATCCGTTTTACAGTCCGTTGAATTTGCCGGGATAATCGGTTCCCGTATCCTCACCGAGCTTTCGAAGATAACGCTCGGGATCCTTTTTCATGTTCAGAAAGGTATCAAAGGCCAGCAGCACCATACTGCCACTTCGTCTCTTGGTGAGGGTGGTATCCACATCCAGCTGCGCCTTGAAGTGATCGATCTGCCAGATGAGAATATCGGTAATGGAGACTCCATCCACCAAAACCTTGCAGGCAAAATCCTGATAGACCAGATAGTGGACATACTCCCGGTAGATCTCATCATCCGCCAAAAGGCCCTGCCAGAAGCTGTCTGCAAATTCCTCATCCAGCCCGTTTTCTGCGCAGATCCGGTCTGTGGCCTCTTTTACCATCTCCCGGGTAATGACTACTTTTTTCGGCTTTTCGGTTTCCTGTTTTTTCATCTCTTCCATGTTTCCTATTATACGCTCCAGCGTCCACAGATCGCAAGGCAAAGTACTTTTTTCTTGCATAATTCAGAGTTTGTGGTAGTATAGTGAACGGCGCGTAGTGAGACAATTAACATAGGAAACAATAAAAAAGCTGCCAAAGAGGCAGTCTCATGAGGAAGAAAAGATGAAAACGAAACGTGAAGATGTAAGAAATGTAGCCATCATCGCCCATGTCGATCACGGCAAAACCACCCTGGTGGATGAACTTTTAAAGCAAAGCGGTGTGTTCCGCGAGAACCAGGAAGTAGCTGAGCGTGTGATGGATTCCAATGATATCGAAAGGGAGCGTGGTATTACCATCCTTTCCAAGAATACCGCGGTGACCTACAAGAATACCAAGATCAACATCATCGACACCCCGGGTCATGCGGACTTCGGCGGCGAGGTAGAGCGTGTACTGAAGATGGTAAACGGCGTTATCCTGGTGGTAGATGCCTTCGAAGGCGTTATGCCCCAGACCAAGTTCGTTTTGAGAAAGGCCCTGGAATTAAAGCTTCCCGTCATCGCCTGCATCAATAAGATCGACCGTCCGGAAGCCAGATGCGATGAGGTTGTGGATGAGATCTTAGAGCTTCTGATCGATCTGGAGGCGGACGAGAGCCAGCTGGACTGCCCCTTCGTATTTGCATCCGCAAAGACCGGAACCGCTTCTCTTTCTTCAGACGAGGCAGGCTCCGATATGCAGCCCCTGTTTGAAACCATCCTTGATTACATTCCCGCTCCGGAGGGTGATCCGGATGCCGGAACCCAGGTTCTCATCAGTACCATTGATTACAATGAGTATGTGGGCCGTATCGGCGTTGGTAAGGTAGATAACGGCACCATCAGCGTCAACCAGGAGGTAGTTATCGTCAATCACCATGAGCCGGATCAGCAGAGAAAGGTAAAGGTTTCCAAGCTTTATGAGTTTGACGGTCTGAATAAGGTAGAGGTAAAAGAGGCCGGCATCGGCTCCATTGTAGCCATCTCCGGTATCAGTGATATCCACATCGGTGATACCCTTTGTAGCCCCGATGCTGTCAGCCCCATTCCCTTCCAGAAGATTTCCGAGCCCACCATTGCCATGCACTTTATGGTAAATGACTCCCCTCTGGCAGGCCAGGAAGGAAAATATGTTACCAGCCGCCATTTGCGGGACAGACTCTTCAGGGAGTTGAATACGGACGTTTCCCTTCGGGTAGAGGAAACGGATACCACCGAGAGCTTCAAGGTTTCGGGACGCGGGGAGCTGCATCTTTCCGTTCTTATTGAAAATATGCGCCGGGAAGGCTATGAATTTGCAGTTTCCAAGGCGGAGGTTTTATACAGAACCGATGAAAACGGCAAAAAGACGGAACCCATGGAAACCGCTTATGTGGATGTGCCGGAGGAGTTTTCCGGAACTGTCATTCAAAAGCTGTCCACCAGAAAGGGCGAGCTCATTACCATGAAGCCCGCTGCAGGCGGTTACACCAGACTGGAGTTTTCCATTCCCTCCCGCGGCCTCATCGGCTATCGCGGAGAGTTTATGACAGATACCAAGGGCAACGGTATCATGAATACCAGCTTTGAGGGCTACGGCCCCTATAAGGGAGATCTTTCCTACCGTGCAAAGGGTTCCCTCATTGCTTTCGAGGACGGCGAATCCATTACCTACGGTCTGTACAACGCCCAGGAGCGCGGCACCCTGTTTATCGGCCCAGGCGTTAAGGTCTATAGCGGAATGGTAATCGGAGAGACCGGACGGACCGAAGACATCGAGCTGAATGTCTGCAAGAAAAAACAGCTCACCAACACCCGTGCTTCCGGCTCCGACGAAGCCCTCAGGCTTTCCCCGCCGAAGGTTCTGTCCTTGGAGCAGGCACTGGACTTCATCGATACGGATGAGCTTTTGGAGGTCACTCCCGAAAACCTTCGGATCCGGAAAAAGATCCTGGATCCCACCCTTCGCAAGCGTGCCTCCTTTAAGAAAAATCAGCAGTAATACGTCAAAAAAATACGGCTTCGGATTTCGGTCCGAAGCCGTTTTCTGATCTCTCCTTTAAATCTGCTTTCTTTACTCCTTCTTATCTATGGACTGCACTCCCTTTTTCATGGCATCCTCGTAATCATTCCCGGGCATGGGATGTGCAAATACATAGCCCTGGATCATATCGCAGCCCTGGTCTGCCAGAAACGATACCTGTTCCCTGGCCTCAATGCCCTCTGCAACGGTTTTCATATGCAGGGCCTTGGCAAGTCGGATGGCTTCCTTCACCACGATCTCGCCTCTTTCTCCCGCATTCTCTCCCCGGAAGAATTCCGCATCCAGCTTCAGCACATCAAGGGGCATATCCTTGAGGGAGTTCAGGGAAGAATAACCGGAGCCGAAGTCATCCATGGAAACCGTAAAGCCGTATTCCTTCAGTTTTCCGATGGTATGGATAATGGCCTTTTTGTCATCAAAGAAGGCACTCTCCGTCAGCTCCAATTCAATGAGATTGTGGGGTGCTCCTTCGGCATCCACCATATTCCGGATCTGCTCCGCCAGATCATGCTCGATAAAATGGGCTCTGGATACGTTGACGGAAACCGGAACACAGTTCATTCCCGCATCCATCCACCGCTTTTGATCCCTTGCCACATGGGTGATCATGTAGTGATCGATCTCGGTGATAAACCCGTTTTTCTCAAAGATGGGAATAAAGCGCCCGGGACTTAAAAATCCGTACTTGGAGGAGTTCCAGCGGATCAATGCTTCGGCACCTGTCAGTTTTCCGGTTACCGGGTTGCATTTAGGCTGATAATAAACCACGAACTCTTCGTTTTCCAGGGCACCCTTCTGGGCTTCCTGGACCTGATCCAGCCATTTCTGCTCTTCAATGAGCTTTGCATCAAAGTAGGCAATGGCTGAGCCTTCCGTATCCGTCAGGGTCATGCAGGCTGTGCTGGCATTGTTGTACTGCTCATCGATATCGATCCTCTTTCTTCGTACCGTTCTGCCATTTTCCAGCCTTGCAGGAAGCATATTGACACCCAGATGGAAGCTGAAATTATGCTCCGCATCCACCTGCTCCAGTTTCGCCATCAGATCCTCCAGCCTGGCCTTCAGCTCCTCTTCCGATTGGTAGTAAAGCAGCAATGCAAAGTGATCGGATGCATAATGGGCACAGGCTTCCTTTCGCTTATTCAAAAGATGCCTGATCTGTATATCCAGCTTCGTCAAAAGCTCCTCGCCCTCTGCAACGGAATGGCACATACAGAAGTTGCGATAGTTTACAAATACCAGATCTACAATGGCAAAATTGTACTTATCATTTCTGCGTCTTCTGAGGAACTGCCCCACCTTCAGCAAAAACCAAAGCCAGTTTTTCCCTCCGGTGACTTCATCCATAAAGAAAACAGCGGTGGCCTTTCTCTGTCTGCGGATGACGGAGATCATACTGAAGATCAGAATCAGGAAGGTAAACACCAAAAGAACCCCGATGACACCCATGAGTCCCACCATCATAGCCATATCCGCATATCGTACCCTGTAGAAGCCCTTTCCGTAAAGGATGCTGCCATCCTCCAGATCCCGCTCGATCCAGAAGGGAAGTTCCAACAGTTTGTTTCCTTTATAGTATTCCTCATCCTCAAAGAACCGGGTATCCGATATCCATTTTACCAGGGCCGGAAAATCAATCTCCACCCCATCGTGTTGATACTTAAAAACCGGAACCTCCTTATCAACATGGATCCGCATATATACCGTCTGTACGTTATACAGCTCCTCATCAACGTTCATTTCCAGATCAAGGCCGGTGTCATCCTCCTCATTCTCTTTGATCTCAGTCTCCAAGAGCACCTTGCCTTTTGCGTTCTTGATCTCATTGACAGCTTCCTCATCGATCTCCACAAAGGCATCCAGGATGATCTGAGCCTGTTCCTCGGCCATGGTATCCTTTCCGGTAGAATGCAAAAGCTCTCCCTTTTGATTCTTCACAAAATAGATCCGCTTTTCCTCCCCCAGGATCCGTTCCATATCCTCGTCGCTGATGCCGTTTTGATAGCAGTTGGCGATGGTACCGATGCGCTCGTATTCATTGACGTAGTTCTCCTTTAATACCATCTCCAGACCGATCTCAAAAGCCAGATACAGGATCACGCATTCAATCACCGTCACCACCAAAAGGACTGCAAAGCCGCCCCAAAATCTGGTTCTTTTAATCTTTCTGATCCGTTGCTCTTTCTTGGTCATGTTACTATCCTCTTTCCCGGTTCCTGACGTTTTGTACTTCTACTTCCTTCTCTGTTCAATCCTCGCTGACCGGAAGCAGCCTAAGCCGGCTCTCTCCTCTTTCCAATCGGATCTTTCCGTTTGTCAGCTCGATGAGTTCCTTTTCCAGTATATCAGCCTGAGCACTTTCAAACAGCAGATGAAATACCGCTTTTTCTCCGTATTCCGGTTCATTTCCCAGCACCCTGGAATTGGCAGATATAAAATTCTGCAGCTTTCCCACCAGGGTATAGTCCACTTCAGCCGTAACCTCCAGGGCTTCCACCTGCTCTAAGAGCTGTGCCTTGGCAAGCGCCGTACTCACTGCATCCTGATAGGCTCTCACAAGGCCTCCCGTGCCAAGCAATACCCCGCCGAAATATCTGGTAACTACCGCACAGACTCCCACCAGATCTGCCCCTTCCAAAACGGAAAGCATGGGCTTTCCTGCTGTGGAGGAGGGCTCCCCGTCGTCGGAGGAGTGTACATAGACCCCGCTCCCCTGCTCCGCAGGCAGGATGTAGGCGCTGCAGTTATGTCTGGCATCCCAGTATTTCTTCTTCATCTGCGCCACAAACTGCTCCGCTTCCTCTTTGTCCTTTACGGGCCTGAGGGTACATATAAAGCGGGATTTTTTTACAATGATCTCGTCTTGTACTTCTTCACTGATGGTTCTCATGTTTGCCTGCTCTTCCTGTTTTCAATAAGGGCGTCACAGACGCACCATATAAAGTATATCATACAGGCACCGCACTCGGGTAGCCTAATATTTTCTTCTTTAATTTAGTATGTTTTTCTGCTATAATACAAATATCTATGGGCACCCCATAGCAGCAATCAGTTACAAATTCGGAGGCAGCTTCATGAATTACGGAAGACGCAGTATCAGAAAAAAACAAAGACGCTTGAATTCCAAGTCGGTGAAATTCTCCAAGATGTTTCTCCTGGCTTTGGAGGAAGCGATCCTGGTCCTTTTGATCTCGGTGGGCATCGTAGGTGTCTGCGTGGGCATCGGGGCCTTTAAGGGAATCCTGGCTTCGGCCCCGGATATCTCCAGTCTGGATGTTACCCCCACGGGCTATGCCACCGTGGTCTATGACGCCAAGGGAAGACAGACCACCAAGCTGGTGGGTACCAACTCCAACCGAAGCTATGTGGGCAAAGACCAGATCCCGCAAAATCTGAAGGACGCTTTCGTTGCCATCGAGGACGAGCGTTTCTACGAGCACAACGGTATCGATATCAAGGCTATCATGCGTGCCGGTATGCAGGCTGTAAAGTCCCGCAAGCTGGGCCAGGGTGGTAGTACCATTACCCAGCAGCTTTTAAAGAACAACGTCTTTGAGGGCTGGACGGAGGAAAAGGGAGATCTTGTGAGGATCCGCCGTAAGATCCAGGAACAGTACCTGGCTCTGGAGCTGGAAAAGCGCATGAGCAAGGAAGACATTCTGGAGCTTTACATGAACTCCATCAACCTGGGACAGAATACCCTGGGAGTACAGACCGCTTCCATGCGCTACTTTAACAAGCCCGTGAACCAGCTCACCCTTTCCGAGTGTGCGGTGATCGCAGGTATCACCCAGAATCCTTCCAAGTACAACCCCATCTCCCATCCGGATAAAAATGCGGAAAAGCGGGCCACGGTGCTTTCCTATATGAAGGAGCAGGGGTATATCCAACAGGGCGAATATGACATTGCCATGGCGGATGATGTCTATTCCCGCATCAAGATCGTCAACGAGGCCAAGGATTCCGAATCCATCAATTCCTATTTCGTGGATGCGCTCATTGAGCAGGTCACCAAGGCTCTGATGGACGAAAAGGGCTACAACGAGACCCAGGCTTACAATCTGGTCTATTCCAGCGGTCTGCAGATCTTTACCACCCAGGATCCCGATATCCAGGCGATCTGCGATTCGATTTACAATGATGAAAGCAACTACCCGGCCAACACCCAGTGGCTTTTGGATTATCAGCTGACGGTGAAGACCGCTTCGGATGAGTACATTAACTACTCCACCGAAGCCTTCAAGCAGTTTATGATCAACCAGAAGCCCTCCTACAACCTGCTCTACTCCTCCCAGGACGGCGCTTACGAGGACCTGGAGGCCTATAAGCAGGAAATCCTAAAGCCCGGTGACAGCGTCTATGCGGAGAAGGTTCTGATGACCCCGCAGCCGCAGGTTTCCATTACCGTTGAGGATCAGCACACAGGTTATATCCTTGCCATGGTGGGCGGACGCGGTACCAAATCCGCAAGCCGTACCTTAAACCGCGCCACCAATACCAAGCGCCAGCCCGGTTCCACATTCAAGGTAGTTTCCACCTATGCACCGGCCCTGGATGCCGCCGGTCTGACCCTGGCTTCGGTGCAGGACGATGCTCCCTATGAATACGCCAACGGTACGCCGGTCCGGAACTGGTACGGTGAAAGCTACAAGGGCATCTGCTCTCTTCGCTACGGTATTGAGCAGTCCCTGAACATCGTGGCCGTTAAGACGCTGACCCAGATCACCCCGCAGCTCGGCTTTGATTATCTGAAAAAGCTCGGCTTTACGACTCTGGTAGAGCGAAAGGAGGTCAATACCGCCAGCGGTACCATGATCCTTTCCGATATCAACCAGGCTCTGGCTCTTGGCGGTATCACCGACGGTGTAAAGAATATCGAGCTGAATGCGGCTTACGCCTGCATCGCCAACGGCGGAAAATACTACGAACCCACTCTCTTTACCAAGATCCTGGACCATGACGGCAACGTGCTGATCGACCGCACCGTGCCCCCTTCCAGACAGGTGCTCAAGGATTCCACCGCCTTCCTGTTAACCGACGCCATGACGGACGTTGTTACCAAGGGAACAGCTACCAGCGTAAAGTTCAGCGACGAGATCGCCATTGCGGGAAAGACCGGAACCACCTCCGATTACAAGGACGTTTGGTTTGCAGGCTACACCCCTTACTACTGTGCAACCTGTTGGACCGGATATGATAACAACATTAAGATGACGGATACGGCGGAAAAGAACCTTTCCAAGACCATGTGGCGTGCCGTTATGGAGAAGCTGAACGAAGGAAAAGAACCCAAGGGCTTTGACGTTCCCAGTGACATTGTCACTGCCACGGTATGCTCCAAATCCGGAAAGCTGCCGATCCCGGGCATTTGCAGCGGCAGCACCACCACGGAGTACTTTGCCAAGGGCACTGTACCCACGGAGACCTGTAACGTACACTTCGCCGGCATGGTATGTTCGGCTACCGGACTTGCAGCCTGCTCTACCTGTCCTTACCAGACAGAGGGCGTAATCCTGCAGACACCGGGTGATGACGGCAGCGTTCATACCAAGTACTGTCCGCATACCGCCGAATACTTATCTGATCCTGCCAATATGCAGGCCATTGCACAGGCACAGGCTCTGCAGGCACAACAGGCACAGGCAGCGGCCATTGCAGCACAGCAGGCGGCGGCTGAGGCAGCACAGCAGGCACAGCAGGAAGCCATCCGGGCTATGCAGGAACAGCAGGCAGCGGCCCAGGCGGCACAACAACAAATAGATAATCAATGATCCATAGATTGAAATTAAAGACAAAAAGAAAAGCGGGCGTCAGCCCGCTTTTCCTGTATATAACTGATAGTATTTTCCTTTGAGTGTCAGCAGTTCTTCGTGAGTTCCCTTCTCTATGATCCTGCCCTTCTCAAGCACCACGATACAGTCGCTGTTTCGGACTGTGGAAAGCCTGTGGGCGATAACAAAGGTGGTCCTGCCCTTCATAAGCTTGTCCATACCGTCCTGTACCAGCCGTTCTGTTCTGGTATCAATGGAGGAGGTTGCTTCATCCAGGATCAGGGCCGGGGGATCTGCAATGGCCGCCCTGGCAATGGAAAGAAGCTGTCTTTGTCCCTGGGATAGGTTGGCTCCGTCTCCCGTAAGCACCGTATCATACCCCTGGGGAAGCTGTCTGATAAACACATCGGCGTTGGCAAGTTTAGCCGCTGCCTCCACCTCTTCATCCGTTGCCGTAAGGTTTCCGTAGCGGATATTCTCCCGCACCGTAGCCGTAAACAGGTGGGTATCCTGCAGTACCATCCCCAGAGATCTTCGAAGATCCTGCTTCTTGATCTTTCCGATGTTGATGCCGTCATAGCGGATCTTTCCGTCCTGAATATCATAGAAGCGGTTGATGAGGTTGGTAATGGTGGTCTTTCCTGCGCCTGTGGAGCCTACAAAAGCAATCTTCTGTCCCGGCTTGGCGTAGAGGTTGATATCGTAAAGCACCGTCTTTTCCTCGGTGTATCCGAAATCCACATTTTCCATCACCAGATCTCCCATGAGGGGCTTGTACTCTACGCTGCCATCTGCCTGGTGTACATGCTTCCATGCCCAAAGACCTGTATGCTTCTTTTCGGATTCTACCAGTTTTCCATCCTTTTCCTCTGCCGTTACCAGCATGACATAGCCTTCATCCTCCTCCGGCTTTTCATCCAACAGGCGGAATACTCTGTCCGCACCTGCCAGGGCCATGACGATGGAGTTTAGCTGCATGCTCACCTGGTTGATGGGCATGTTAAAGCTCTTATTGAAGGTCAAAAAGCTTGCCAGGGTTCCAAGGGTCAGTCCGAAGCGTCCGGACAGGGCCAAAATGGCACCTACCAATACGCAGACCACATAGCTTATATTTCCCAGCTGGGCATTAATGGGCCCCAGCATATTGGCGAATTTGTTGGCCTGGTTAGCACTGTCAAAGAGCTGATCGTTTAACCGGTTAAACTCTTCAATGGCTTTCTCCTCATGACAGAAGACCTTCACCACCTTCTGTCCCGTCAGCATTTCCTCGATATAGCCGTTCACCGCACCGATGTCCTTTTGCTGCTGCATGAAATGACTGCCGGATCTGCCTGCCACGGTCTTGGTGACAAAGAGCATCAGCACCACCATCAAAAGGGTTACGATGGTCAGGGCCACGGAAAGCCGGAGCATACAAACCAGCACCGTTACAATGGTGATGGCGCTGTTCACCAGCTGGGGAGCACTTTGGGAGATCACCTGCCTGAGAGTATCGATATCGTTGGTGTAGATGGACATGATATCGCCGTGAGCATGGGTATCAAAGTACTTAATGGGAAGGGTCTCCATATGGTCGAAGAGCTCTTTTCGAAGGTTCTTCATGGTTCCCTGAGTGACCTTTACCATGATCCGGTTCTGGGTAAAGGCTGCCGTTACACCGATGGCGTAAAAGATCACCACTCTGGACATGGCCTTCAAAAGTGGGCCAAAGTCAGGGTTCTTTTGTCCGATCATGGGGGTGATATACTGATCAATCAAAGTCTGCATGAACATGGTTCCCTGGGCATTGGCCAGAACGCTTATGACAATACAGGCCAGCACGATCAAAAAGACCACGCCGTAGTCCTTTGCCACATAGGAAAACAGCCGCTTCATTACCTTTCCGGGATTTTCCACCGAAGGCTTCATCCCCGGCGGCATATTTCTTCT
>JAEEKV010000185.1 GCA_016282595.1 Lachnospiraceae bacterium | reverse complement strand
CTTGCAATAAAGAGCATGAAGTTTTCTACGTATTCCGGCTTGCCTGCAAAGCGTTTTCTCAGCTCCGGATTCTGGGTAGCCACACCCATAGGGCAGGTATCGGACTGGCACTGTCTCATCATCACGCAGCCCAGGGTTACCAGGGGTGCGGTGGCAAAACCGAATTCCTCAGCTCCCAGCATAGCCGCAATGGCTACGTCTCTTCCGCTCATAAGCTTTCCGTCGGTTTCGATCACAACCCGGTTGCGAAGACCGTTGGCTACCAGTGTCTGGTGGGTCTCCGCAAGTCCCAGCTCCCAGGGAAGCCCGGCGTTGTGAATGGAGGACAGTGGAGCGGCTCCCGTTCCGCCGTCATAACCGGAGATCAGTACCACTGCAGCGCCTGCTTTTGCCACACCTGCAGCGACTGTACCAACGCCGGCTTCTGAAACCAGCTTGACGGATATTCTTGCGTTTTTATTGGCACATTTCAGATCGTAGATCAGCTGTGCCAGATCCTCGATGGAATAAATATCATAATGAGGCGGCGGGGAGATCAGGCTGACGCCGGGGGTTGAATGTCTGGTCTTTGCGATCCAGGGATAAACCTTTTTCCCGGGAAGATGTCCGCCTTCACCGGGCTTTGCGCCCTGGGCCATCTTGATCTGAATCTCCTTTGCGCTAACCAGGTATTTGCTGGTTACGCCGAAGCGTCCGCTGGCCACCTGCTTAATGGCTGAGCTTCTGTCATTGTCGGTGCCTGCGGAAAGGATTCTTTCATCACTTTCACCACCCTCACCGCTGTTGCTCTTGCCCTGCAGATGGTTCATGGCAATGGCCAGTGCCTGATGGGCTTCCTCGGAAATGGAACCGTAGCTCATGGCTCCTGTCTTAAAGCGCTTTACGATCTCTTCCTCGGATTCTACTTCCTCTAAAGGAACGCCCTCCTTGGGGAAGGAGAAGTCCAGAAGACTTCTGAGGTATCCGGTCTTTTCTCCATCCACCATCTCGGTGTAGGTTTTGAATTTCTCATAGCTGCCTTCTCTTGTAGCCTGCTGCAGCATATGAATGGTCTGGGGATTGTATCTGTGGCTCTCACCCTGGCTGCGCATCTTATGTCTTCCCGTTGCGGAAAGCTCCAGATCCGTAGGCAGTCCCAAAGGATCAAAGGCTTTGCTGTGCTGCAGATCTACTGCTTTTCCGATATCCTCCAAGGTGATACCGCCTACGCGGCTGACAGTTCCCGTAAAGTAGTCATGGATCACTTCCTTGGAAATACCGATGGCTTCGAAGATCTTGCTGCCCTGGTAGGACTGCAGGGTGGAAATACCCATCTTGGAGGCGATCTTTACGATGCCGGAAAGTACTGCGTTATCATAGTCATCAACTGCTGCATAGTAGTCTTTGTCCAGCATCTCTTCCTTTAACATCTTGGCGATGCTGGCATGTACCAGATAAGGATTGACAGCACTTGCACCATATCCCAACAGGGTTGCAAAGTGATGTACCTCTCTGGGCTCAGCTGACTCTACGATGAGGGACATGGCTGTACATTTCTTGGTATCTACCAGATGCTTATGAACCGCTGCCACCGCCAGAAGGGAGGGAATGGCAACGTGGTTTTCATCTACTCCTCTGTCGGAGAGGATCAGAATATTGGCGCCGTGTCTGTAGGCCTTATCCACCTCCACAAACAGATGGCTCAGTACCCGCTTCATAGGGGTGCTCTTATAATATAGGATCGAGACTTTTGCAACGGAAAAGCCTTCCTTTTTCATGTTCTCGATCTTCAAAAGATCCAGATCCGCAAGGATGGGATTGTTGATCTTCAGTACCCGGCAGTTCTCCGGTTTTTCCTCCAGCAGATTTCCGTTGGTTCCAAGGTAAACCGCCTTGGAGGTTACGATCTCCTCTCTTTGTGCATCAATGGGCGGATTGGTAACCTGTGCAAAGAGCTGCTTGAAGTAGTAAAACAGGGGCTGGTATTCGTGGCTCAGTGCCGCAACGGGAGTATCCACACCCATGGAACCGATGCCCTCTGTTGCATTCAGGGCCATGGAAAGGATGCTGCTGTAGCAGTTTTCCCAGGTATAACCGAAGGCCTTTTGCAATCTGGAAAGCTCCGTATCCTCGTAGGTCTGCACCTTTTTATTGGGTACCTTCAAAGCGGACAGAGTCAAAAGCTTACTGTCCAGCCACTCGCCGTAAGGATTGGAGTGTGCGTACATCTCCTTGATCTCTTCGTCGTAAAGGATCTTTTCCTGCAAAGTATCTACCAAAAGGAGCTTGCCGGGATGCAGTCTTTCCTTCTTAACAATGTGGCTTTCATCCAGCTCCAGAACACCTACCTCAGAGGAAAGGATCAGTCTGCCGTCATCCATAACATAGTAGCGGGAAGGACGAAGACCGTTGCGGTCCAGGATCGCGCCCATTACATCACCGTCGGAAAACAGAATGGATGCAGGGCCGTCCCAGGGCTCCATCATGGTTGCATAGTATTGGTAGAAATCCCGCTCCTCCATGGAAAGGGT